>CAJBPC010000766.1 GCA_903957405.1 uncultured bacterium
ATTTCCCTTTTTAAGTTCACTAACGGCATAGTCTGCAGCCCTGGCCGTAACGGCCATGTAAGTGAGTGAAGGGTTGACGCAGGATGCGGATGTCATAAACGAACCGTCTGTCACGAAGACATTTTTAGCTTCCCAGACTTGGTTCCATTTGTTTAGAACAGAGTTTTTAGGGTCTGTGCCCATGCGGGCCGTACCCATTTCATGGATGCCACGGCCCGGGGTACCATCACCATCGTAGCCCGTTACATCTTTGACACCGGCGGCTTCGAGTATTTCCAATCCATCGTTGAGCATATCCTTGCGCATTTTCTTTTCGTTGTCTTTCAGTTCGCAGTCTATGGAGAGGACATTCAACCCCCATTTGTCCGTTTTTGATTTGTCCAGCGTCACTTTATTTTCATAATATGGGAGGATTTCTCCGAAGCCACTCATGCCCATGGTCCAGCGTCCGGGTTCTGTGAGGGCTTCTTTCAGGTCTGATCCGATGTTCAGTTCTGCTACGTTACGGCTCCATCCCCCTCGGCTTCCACCCCCTTGATAACCGAATCCACGCAGATAGTCGCGTTTGTCTCCGTTGATGTTTCGGAACCGGGGTATATATATGCCGTTTGGACGTCGTCCGTAGTAATATTTGTCTTCATAACCTTCCACCCAACCATTGACTCTTACGCCCAGGTGGTGATCCATCAGATTGTGTCCAAGTTGTCCGCTATTACTTCCCAGCCCATTAGTCCAGACATCTGTGGCAGAGTTCATCAGGATCCAGGTGGAGTTGAGCGTAGAGGCATTCAGGAAGATGATTTTAGCCTTGTATTCGTAGGTTTGATTGTTTTCGGTGTCAAGAACCTCAACGCCCGTTGCTTTTTTGGTATCCTTGTCGTATAGGATCTTTGTTACGATGGATAACGGCCGCAAGGTGAGGTTTCCAGTGGCCATTGCTGCTGGCAACGTGGATGATTGCGTGCTGAAATACGCACCGAATGGGCATCCCAGCCAGCACTTATTACGATATTGGCAATTTGTTCTTCCGGGTAAGGGGCTGGTGAGGTTTGCTACACGGCCAATGATCATCCTTCGTTGCCCTTTATAATGAGCGGTTATTCGTGCAGCGACATCTTTTTCCACACAGGTCATTTCCATGGCGGGCTGAAACTGCCCATCGGGAAGAACGGAAAGCCCTTCTTTCGATCCGCTGATCCCGGCGAATTTTTCGACGCGGTCGTACCAAGCGGCAAGGTCTTTGTACCTTATGGGCCAATCGGTTCCGATGCCTTCTCTTGCGTTGGCTTCGAAATCATCTTCACAAAGTCGATAGCTTTGCCTTCCCCACATGAGGGAGCGGCCACCTACATGGTACCCTCTGAACCAATCGAATCTTTTTACTTCCGTGTATGGGCATTCGCTGTCTTTGACCCAGAAGTCCAGATTTGTTTCATTGAGGGGGTAATCTCTTTTAAGGACGGGATATTCGCGGATCATGTCTTGGGTTCTCCCTCCGCGATGCGGGAAATCCCATGGATTTTTATTGGCACTTGGGTAGTCGACACCGTGTTTCACATCCCGTCCTCTTTCCAGCATGATCACTTTGAGGCCTTTTTCTGTTAGTTCTTTCGCTGCATATCCGCCGGATATGCCGGAGCCGACAACAATAGCATCGTAGATATTGGTTTCTGGCATATGGATAAATTACGCGTGGATGATTAGTGAGGATTATCTGTTTTATTGCGGCATATTCAGGTGTCAAGCTTTTTGTAAGGTAGCAAAGAATGGGGTGGGAAGTCGTCAGACGTCACAAATTTCTATTCCCTTTTTGAGGGCTGCAAGTTTGTCGGTCCATGACGGGATGAACTCCTGGGCGACATAGCCTTTGTAGCCTGTTTGTAAGATGGCTTGCATGATGGCCGGGTAGTAGAGTTCCTGGGTGTTGTCAATTTCGTTTCGACCAGGAACACCGCCGGTATGGTAATGTCCAATGTATTGATGATTGTTCTTGATGGTTCTGATCACATCACCTTCGTCTATCTGCATGTGGTAAATATCATATAGCAGTTTGAAATTAGGGGATCCGATGCGTTTTGCGAGTTCGACGCCCCAGGATGTCCTGTCGCAATGATAGTCTTTGTGGTCGACCCTGCTATTGAGCAGTTCCATGACAAGCACCACGTTATGCTTTTCGGCTATTTTGATGACTTGATTCAGACCATCTGTGCAATTCCGCCATCCTGTTTCATCATCCTTGCCTCTTCGATTTCCGGAAAAGCATATCAGGTTTTTGTAGCCTGCTTTTGCCACTAAAGGAATCATTTCGCTGTAATTCCGGATGAGTTGAGGGTGAAAGGTTATGTCGTTCCAACCGTCAACCAGATTGATTTCCGCGCCATTACACATGGAGGAATCCAGTCCATATTTTTTTAGGGTGGGCCAATCTTTCGGTCCAACAAGGTCGATGGCGGAGATTCCCATTGTTTTTGCTGCATAGCAGAATTCTTCCAAAGGAATGGAATTGTAGCACCAACGGCAGACGGCGTGTCGGATATTTCCTTTTCGTGCGGATACTTGATTTTCCATAATATCGAATGAACTGAAGCCATTGATCGTCATCGAACCCAGCAAAATGTTTCTGATAGCCTCTCTGCGCGAATGATTCAGCATGGGCGTTGGGTGGTTGAAGCATGAAGATAAAAAAAGAAAGGCATTCAATTTCGTCTGAAAAAACAGATTCTAAAAATTTGGACGCTATGAGAAGTTTGTATAGTTTACGAGATAGATAAAACCTTTTACCAAAACCAAACTGCAATGAGTCAACCGATCAATGCAAATCGCTTATTCCTGGCAAGCTGTTTTGCCCTCATCACGACAGCTTTTTCTTTCAGCATTAGGGCTGGAATCCTCACCCAGTTGGGGACCGAATTAAATCTCGATACCATTCAATTGGGACATATCAATCAGATGTGGTTTCTTGGTTTCCCGATTTCCATGATCCTTGGAGGTGTATTTTATTCTAACATCGGCCCGAAATTGATCATGCAGGTGGCATTTGTTGCACACGCCATCGGTATCCTGCTGACGATTTACGCGACGGGTTATGAGACGTTGCTGGTGTCTACCCTGTTGATCGGACTAGGGAACGGGTGTACGGAAGCGGCTTGTAATCCGATGATCGCAGATTCGTATTCCGGTTTGGAGTTCAACAAAAAAATGAACCGTTTCCATATGTGGTTTCCTGGAGGAATCGTGTTGGGTTCTCTCATTTCGAAGTTCATGACGGATTCGGGACTTCCCTGGCAGGCGCAGATCTGGGTGATCATCATTCCCACGGTGGTTTATGCCATATTGTTTTTTGGTCAGTCATTTCCCAAGCCAAGGATCGCTGAAAGTTCTGCTTGGGACAATTTTAAGGCCATGATGAATCCTTTGTATTTGTTCATAGCTGCTTGTATGGCCCTAACGGCCATTTCTGAATTTGGTCCCCAGCAGTGGGTAGGGCCCATTCTTGCAAAGGCGGGCGCCAGTCCTATGCTGATTCTTGCTTTGGTAACGGGGTTAATGGCGGTAGGAAGATATTTTGCGGGTCCGCTGATTGAAAAACTCAACACAGTAGGGGTA
This sequence comes from uncultured bacterium, assembly GCA_903957405.1. Classification (GTDB taxonomy): domain Bacteria; phylum Bacteroidota; class Bacteroidia; order Chitinophagales; family Chitinophagaceae; genus Pollutibacter. Next base: position 3,607 of record CAJBPC010000766.1, read on the forward strand.
TTGCTGGGTTCTGCGGTATTTTGTGTGATCGGATTATATATGCTCAGCACGATGAGCGGATCCATGTTATATGTTGCTGCGGTATTTTATGCTTTGGGCATCTGTTATTTTTGGCCCAATATGCTTGGATACATCAGTGAAAACCTTCCAAAGACCGGAGCGTTGGGTTTATCGATCCTTGGCGGAATCGGAATGTTTTCATCTTCGATATTCCAGCCGGTGATTGGCAGATGGATCCAGGAGAACAAGGTTGTTGCAGAGACGCAGGGATTGGTGGGGGATGCTGCTGACCTGGCAGCTGGTCAGTCGACCCTTTCGAATATCATGTTGTTTCCTATGATTCTGATCGTGGCGTTCCTGTTTTTATATTTCTTCGGGAAAAAGCTCAAACAAGCGTAGTTGTTCGGTCAACTATTTTACGAAGGGGGGGCTGAAGTCCCCTCTTTTTTTTATTTTAGGGTCACATTCAGTTAGAAAAAATCTCAATCAAACATTTTATGGATCGCAAACTTCGAATGGGTATGGTAGGTGGGGGCAAAGACGCCTTCATAGGAGCAATTCACAGGATTGCCGCGAATATGGACGGACTGATCGAACTGGTCTGTGGAGCACTCAGTATCAATCCTGATATTGCCAAGGACTCCGGCCATTCGCTTTTTCTTCCGGAAGACAGGATTTACCTCACGTTTGAGGAGATGATCAAAAAAGAGAGCGAGCTTCCGGTAGGCAAGCGTATGGATTTCGTGACCATTGTGACGCCAAATTTCGCGCATTTCGCTCCGGCCATGATGGCACTTGATCACGGATTTAACGTGGTCATTGAAAAGCCCATCGCTTTCACCCTTGAGGAAGCCAAGTTATTGAAAGAGAAACTCAAGGAGACCGGATTGATTCTTTGCCTGACACATACGTACTCGGGTTATCCGATGGTAAAGCAAGCCAAAGCGATGGTTCGTGAAGGCGCTTTCGGCAAGATACGAAAGGTCTACGTTGAGTATCCTCAAGGCTGGCTTAGCAGGCTTTCCGAAAGGGAAGGAAATGCACAGGCTGCGTGGCGGACAGATCCCAAGCGTTCCGGTAAGAGCGGTTGTATGGGTGATATCGGTACACATGCTGCACATCTGGCCGAGTATGTTACCGGTGCGCAGATATCTAAAATATGTGCTGATCTCAATGTGATGGTTGATGGTCGTGCTTTAGATGATGATGGCGGAGTGCTTTTGCGATTCGACAATGGGGCGACTGGCGTGTTGATGGCCACGCAGGTCGCTGCCGGCGAAGAAAACGACATTAAGATAAGGGTTTATGGTGAAAAGGGCGGCCTTATCTGGACTCAGCAAGACCCGAACACATTGCTTGTTCGTTGGCTTGACCAACCGGCACAGATTTATCGTGCAGGAGGAAACTATGGTGACAGGCTATCTTCCTTTGCAACGCACAATTGTCGCACACCCGGTGGTCACCCCGAAGGATATCTGGAAGCATTTGGAAATATTTATCGGAATTTTGCCCTTACGCTTTCCGCCCGTTTGGATGGAACGACGCCGACACCGGAAATGCTGGATTTCCCGCAGGTTGATGAGGGTATTCGGGGGATGGCATTCATAGATAACGTGGTCAAGTCGAGTCTGTCTGCCGAAAAATGGACGGACCATTCGATTTAAGATACTCTTTTATGCATTGCACGACGGAGATGTTGAATTTTCCCGTTTCAGGTTTCATTAAATAATTTATATGAAGACGATAAAAGGTCCGGGCATATTCCTTGCCCAGTTCATGGGCGACAAGCCCCCATTCAACAATTTGAAATCCATTTGTTTATGGGCAGAGACGCTAGGGTTCGCCGGGGTTCAAATCCCGAGTTGGGATTCCCGTTGCATAGACCTTCAGCGGGCGGCGGAGAGCCAGTCTTATGCTGACGAGATCAGGGGTATTGTTGAATCATGCGGGCTGCAAATCACGGAGCTTTCCACACATTTGCAGGGGCAGCTTGTTGCTGTGCATCCGGCGTATGATGACCAGTTCGATGGTTTCGCTCCGGAATCTGTCAGAGGCAACAGCAAAGCACGAACGGAATGGGCAGTTCAGCAGCTGAAATGGGCTGCGAGGGCTTCCAGAAACTTAGGTTTGGATGCACATGCCACCTTCAGTGGTGCATTATTGTGGCACACCGTATATCCCTGGCCACAAAGGCCGGCGGGACTAGTGGAGACAGGATTCAGGGAACTTGCGAATCGTTGGAGACCGATTTTAGACGTGTTCGATGAAAACGGAGTGGATTTGTGTTATGAAATCCATCCTGGTGAAGATCTGCATGATGGCGTTTCTTATGAGATGTTTTTGGAAAAGGTTGACAATCACCCAAGGGCATGTCTTTTATATGATCCCAGTCATTTTGTGCTTCAGTGTTTGGATTACAAGGCATATATCGACCATTATCATGAGCGCATCAGAATGTTTCATGTGAAGGATGCAGAATTTAATCCATCAGGCAAGCAGGGAGTCTACGGTGGTTATCAGGGGTGGTTGGATCGTGCCGGTAGGTTTCGGTCATTGGGAGATGGGCAGGTCGATTTTAAATCGATTTTCAGTAAGTTGGCTGCTTATGACTATAAGGGTTGGGCGGTGCTCGAGTGGGAATGTGCCCTGAAACATCCGGAAGATGGTGCTGCAGAAGGTGCTGTGTTCATAAAGGACCACATCATCCGTGTTACCGAGAAGGCTTTTGATGATTTCGCGGGTGGCGGCAGTGATGAAAAATTAAATCGAAAGGTACTTGGACTCGAATAAAACATTACGACATTTGTAATCAGAAAAAACAAATCGGATAAAAAATGAAAAAGACATTATTTGTAATGTTCCTGGCAGCAGGAATCTATGCGTGTGGTGGTTCAGAGGAGCTCGAAAAGAAGCCGATCAGCACCAATGAGGAGAATAAGAATAGCCAGATCGGGGGAGAAGCACCGGCTCCGGCTCCGGCTGATGCAAAAACCGAAGCGCCGGCTGTTGTAGTAGAACCCAAGAAGGAAGCCGCACCTGCAGGTAAGGATGGTCTTGCGTTGATTGAGGGATCTGATTGCCGTACCTGCCACAAGAATGATGCGAAACTCATTGGCCCCGCATATAACGAGGTTGCCAAAAAATACCCCAATAACGAAAAGAATGTGAAGATGCTCGCCGAAAAAATCATCCAGGGTGGAATGGGGAACTGGGGAGAAATCCCCATGGCTGCGCATCCCAATATCTCTCAGGAAGATGCTGAAGCAATGGTAAAATACATCCTTTCCATAAAGTAATCCACAAATGAAAAGAATCATCCTTCTTGTCGTTACGATTTCAATGCTGTCATCATTTGAAGTGAAGGACAGCCATATATCAACATCCACTCTTCATTCTTCAAGTGGTTGGGACAGAAACCCGGGTAAAAAGCAAGCAAAGGCTGAAGAGAGGAGCAAAAAGAAAGGAGGATGGACGGATCTTTTTGATGGCCGTACAAAGAAAGGCTGGCATGTATATTTGAACAAGAGCGATGGTTCAGCCTGGCAGGTGAAGGACGGCATGCTCATGCTTGATCCTGTTAAAAAGGATGGAAAGACGATTGGTGGTGGTGACCTCGTTACGGACGCGACATACGAGAATTATCATTTCAGCATCGAATGGAAGGTGGAGGCCAAGGC
>CAJBPC010000767.1 GCA_903957405.1 uncultured bacterium
AGAAAGGAGAGACGGGAGCAATGAGTTTTACGACCGTTTCAAGACACTCAAAGAGCGTCTGATACGCACTGATCTTATCCTGTTCGTATTCTCCCTTCCAAAACCGGCGGCGGCATAACCGCACATACCAGTTGCTGAGCTGGCTGTCAACGAACTCCTCCACTGCCCTTCCGGCCAGCGTCGGTTCGTAGTCATCCATGTGCTTTTGGACGGTCTTTACCAGACTGTTCAGGGTGGAAATGATCCAACGGTCTATTTCAGGCCTTTCCGACAATGGTACGGAAGCTTCACGATAGGCGAATCCATCCACGTTGGCATAGAGCGAGAAGAACTGATAGGTGTTGAATAGTGTCCCGAAGAATTTGCGCTGCACTTCACGGATCCCTTCGACATCGAACTTCAGGTTATCCCAAGGAGATGCGTTCGTGATCAAATACCAACGCGTTGCGTCAGCACCGAACTGTCCGATGGTCTCGAACGGATCGACCACATTTCCCAGGCGCTTGCTCATCTTATTGCCGTTCTTGTCGAGCACAAGCCCGTTTGAAACAACAGTCTTATAAGCTACGCTGTCAAATAAAAGCACTCCGAGGGCATGCAGGGTATAGAACCATCCTCTGGTCTGGTCAACGCCCTCAGCAATGAAATCGGCAGGAAAAGCCTCTGCCGGGCCATTGTCTCCGGATACCATTTGACGGTTTTCGAAGGGGTAATGCCACTGGGCATAGGGCATGGCTCCGCTATCGAACCATACATCCACCAGGTCCGGCAGCCTTTTCATCGGCTTGCCGGATGCACTCACCAGAATGATGTCGTCGACATAGGGCTTATGGAGATCCAGTATCCCGTTGTGGAGATAGTTTGCGTTGATCCCCCCTCCCAGCGCCTCATTGGCCTTCTTTATCTCCTGATCAAGTTCCTGAACCGAACCGATACAGATCTGCTCTTTTCCATCCTCCGTCCGCCAGATGGGAAGTGGGGTCCCCCAGAACCTGCTGCGGCTGAGATTCCAGTCGACCATATTCTCCAGCCAGTTACCGAATCTGCCTTCGCCCGTCGACTTGGGTTTCCAATTGATGGTCTTATTGAGTTCGACCATACGATCCTTGAGGGCGGTGGTTTTGATGAACCAAGCATCCAATGGATAATACAGGATGGGTTTGTCCGTCCGCCAGCAATGGGGATAGCTGTGTTCGTATTTCTCCACCTTGAACGCCAATCCAGCCTTCTTGAGGCTTACACAGATGTCTATGTTGACATCCTCAAAGGCGGGATCGCTCTTGTAGTTCTTCACGTATCGCCGGCTGAATGCTCCGAGGCCTTCCACAAATCTCCCCTCGCGGTCGACCATTATCAAGATCCCGAGATTATTAGACTTGCCGACTTTGAAGTCATCCGCGCCGAAAGCCGGGGCCGTATGTACGATACCGGTACCATCCTCCGTCGTGACAAAGTCTCCCGTAATGACACGGAAAGGATCGGCACCAGGTGTCATTGAAAGAATGGCGTCAAGGTTGTTGGCATCGAATGGCATGAGCTGGTTGTAGCGAATGCCTTCCAGTTCATGCCCCATGTATGTGGTCAAGACTTGCCATGGGATGAGTTTATCGCCCGCCTTGTATCCTGCAAGCGGGATCTCGGCTGCCTCCTCCTTGAAATGCTTGTGCAGCAATGCTTTCGCAAGGATGACATCGCATGGCTGATGGGTATACGTATTGTATGTCCTGACCCGTGCATACTCGATATTTTTCCCAACTGTCAGGCCGAGGTTGGAGGGCAAAGTCCATGGAGTGGTTGTCCAGGCAAGCATGAAGACATCTTCGCCTGGGGTGCTTTCAAAAAGAAAAGCCGATGTGTCGTCTCTTTGTACCTGAAACATCGCTACACAGGATGTGTCTTTCACGTCCTTATAGGTACCCGGTTGATTCAGTTCATGGGAGCTAAGCCCTGTTCCGGCAGCAGGCGAATATGGCTGTATGCTGACGCTCTCATAAAGCAGACCCTTATCAAACAATTGCCTCAGACACCACCACAGCGACTCGATATAGTCATTCTC
>CAJBPC010000768.1 GCA_903957405.1 uncultured bacterium
CTGGTCTCCCTAAAAAGCCAGGAGGCCAGCTCTTCAGGCTTCCGCTTCATCTGGTCGAGGGTGATGCCATCGCAGAAGACTTGCTCTCCGTCGCGCAGCACGGTAAGCTGGATGGTGGATTCGGGAGGCATGGGCAACTGCCGCACCCAGAGGCAAGGGCCTATCGATGCGCTTCTCTCGTAGGTCTTAGCCTGAGGAAGATAGAGCGGATTCTCGCCCTCGATGCTCCTGGAACTCATATCGTTCCCTATCGTGAACCCTTCAATGGATCCGTAAGAGGAAAGGAATATCGTGAGCTCGGGTTCCGGGACATTCCAAAAGGAATCCTGACGGATACGCACATGGCCCATGTGGCCGACCGTGCGATGTGCGGTGGACTTGAAAAAAAGTTCCGGACGATCGGCTTGATATACCCTGTCGTAGAAATCACCGCCACCGGCTTCCCTCGATTCTGCCATCCTCGCTTGGCGACTGCGGTAATACGTGACACCAGCCGCCCATACTTCCTGCCCCTGAATGGGTGGGTCGAAAGGGAGTGAAATGTCTATCTCCGAAACGGGAGTGAAAGAGGATAATTCATTGAGGAGTTTCTCGAAGAGATTGGCACGGTTGACAAGTGCGTCCCAATTGGCTTCTGTAGCATAACAAAGGCCGGCATGATCGATATAGACAAGGCCCCCCTTCTTGTATAGTTTCATACTTGAAGATAAGGAAATTGGATAATGCAAACACCGAACAATATAATAAAAAAACGAAATCTTGCAATCCCGGAAAGGAGAAGTAATGCACAGGCATGGGAAAAGGCCTCGCGTTAAGGCATAAAATTGCCGGAGGGTGTGATCCAAAACACCCTCCGGCAATTTTCCTTATTTGACATCCCTGCCCGTGACCGGCATGTTTCATTCCCCGAGCTCTCTGCATATGTCGTACCCCGGTATCCTGACGGATCCTTGCCGGGAGGCCGGGGTCACTTCCGTGAAGCCTTGTACAAGAGGCCCATGGCGATATACAGCACCGGTGAGATGAGGAATTCAAGTATCGGTCGCACGGTGGAAAGGATGCTGTACGGAACCGATCCTATGAATCGGCCAACGGCCAGCACCGTCATGGCGTATGAGATCAAAAAGATGTGCACTACATGCCAAACGACAAGTTGCCAGCGTACACCCACTTGATTCAGTATCCAGCCACCTGTGAGATACACTACTGCCAGTAAGCACCAGACGGGTGAGATCGGGAATCCCTTCACAGCCTCAGGCAATGCATCGGTTGGATAAAAATACAGAAGCTGCAGCAACAAATATCCCACCAACAACACTACCAGGCCCGTCCAATAACTTCCAGCAATGGTTCCGATCCTCATGTCGGTCAATTTTCAATCCGTTATTTCCTTGTCGAAATATGTAAAATGGCTCCAGCTAAGCATCCTGTAAGGCAAAACCGGAACCGCTCGATGCCATTTGACGTGTTTGAGTAAAGAGAACGGATAAAACAGGTACATAAGTAAGAGGCAATCGAATGATGTGTGTTGACTGATCTTTTCACTTCCTCAGAAATTCCCGTTTTCACAACTCTGCATCTGAACGGGCACTTCTAACCGGGTTTCACCCGACCAGGCACACATGGGTTTTACACAGGCGGCCCCATACCAAGTCGCGGCACCGATATCGATGCATGAAGAAATCCTGCGATCCCGGTCAGCCAAAGGGAATACTTGCCGGCTGGCGACAACCCCTGAACCGGACACATGCCTGTATCCCACTCCATGACCCTTTGGGCTAAACCCTCGGCGGCCCGGAGGCACAGTTGCATGATGGTGCTGTAAATGAGTTTGATAAATGCTTCCATACCTGCTGATTAGGCAAATGATGTTGATTCCACTATGAGAAAAAAGCCAATTGGCTTGCTAAGGGTACGTTTTGTGGGAGGGAAGCTTTGCAGAATCTTTTCTGCTGAAAACAAAAGTAACGTAAATATACGATGCTATGCCATTTTTTTCAGGAAAATTACAAGAACACCCATTCAGGTTTAGGTGAGCAGTGCAAAAAATTGATCTTCAGTAACTTAAAAATAAGTTACTAGGCACGAAGGCGTTATTCCGACCCGTTTACAGCGAAGGAAAAAGGAGCCGTGCAATATTTTCGTCTTCTTTTCGGAACCATCGGTGAAACTGCTTACCGGCTTCCTCAGCTCGCGATGGCTTGCTCTTCAAGATTCCTGAAATCCACAGCCACCAG
>CAJBPC010000769.1 GCA_903957405.1 uncultured bacterium
AATGGCTTTGGTGGATGTGCTGGAGCATCTGCCAGCGGATCATGCACAACGGGAACGCATAACCGAAATACTCCTTCGGTTCGCAGCGGCCGCGGCCCGCGTGCAGGACAAGAGGACCGGTCTCTGGCACGACATCCCCGACCTTCCGTCAAGGGCGGGGAACTATCCCGAGGCTTCCGCCTCCTGCATGCTCGCGTACACTTTTGCAAAGGGTGTCAGGCTGGGCGTTTTACCCACCACTTACCTGGCAAAGGCTCGACATGCATGGGATGGCATATTGAAGGAGTTCGTGATTGCGGACGCTTCGGGGAATGTAGATCTGAAGGGGACCGTAGCGGTCTCCGGCCTAGGTGGAAAGCCATACCGCGACGGCAGTTTCGAGTATTACATGAGTGAGCCGGTGGTGATGAACGATCCTAAAGGCATCGGTGCTTTCATCCTATGTGCCGCGGAGCTGGAATGGCATGACGCTCCAAAGCCGGGCAAGGGGAAGACGGTCATGCTCGACAGGTATTTCAACAATGAATGGAAGAAGGATGCGACAGGCGCCATGATCCGCTGGCATTACACCTGGGAAGACAGGGCCAATCCCGGGTATGCCTTGCTGGGGGAGATATTCCGTCGTCATGGTGCTCAAACATCATCCCTCGATACCGCCCCGGATGCGGTTTCCCTTGGCCAGGCATCTATCTACGTGATCGTGGATCCCGACACGGAGAAGGAAAGTCCGAAGCCCAATTACATCGATGATGTTTCTGCGGAAGCCATCGAGAAATGGGTCAGAGGCGGCGGCGTGCTGGTATTGCTCGGAAACGATACGGGCAACGCCGAGTTTTCACATGTCAATGCACTCGCTGCGCGTTTCGGCATCCAATTCAACCTTGACAGCCGGAACCGAGTACAGGCGGATCGTTTTCCGGAAGGCGCGGTGTTTGTAACTGAGGGTCACCCCATCTTCGGGAAGGGCGGGAAACTCTATATCAAGGAATACAGCAGTTTGAGTGTGAGGCCACCGGCGAAAAGCGTCCTTGATCACAACGGCACCATTGTCATGGCCGTTTCTCAGCTGGGCAGGGGAACCGTCTTCGCGCTCGGGGATCCGTGGATCTACAACGAATACCTCGATGGCAGGAAGCTGCCGTCAGATTTCGGGAATCATAAGGCTGCGGAAAGCTGGACGAGGTGGCTTTTAGAGAAAGCAAAGTAAATGCCGGGGTCATCTTATTCATCGGTGCACAGAAGATGTGCGGCGAGAAGTGATTGCCGCTGAGGGCGGCAATATGCACCGAAGAAAATATCATACATAGCCATTGATTCATCCCGTATGCAGACCTGTTCCCTCGAATATTTCTACCTTTAGGCAAAACAGCAACTTTGCAGGAGTCGCTTCACGATTCAATTTCTTCCGATATCGGGTTCGAGTATGTTTTCAAAAAATACTACGCCCGGCTTTGTTATTTTGCGTACAGGCTGGTAGGTGACAGGGATGCGGCGGAAGACATTGTTCAGGAGATCTTCATGAAATTCTGGGATCGCCGGGAAGGATTCGGGAATGAGCCTTCCGTGAAGACTTTTCTTTATCTGACTGTCAGGAATGCCTCTTTGAATTTTCTCCGGCATGCCGCCGTCGAGCAGCGGTATCTTGATGATGCTTTGCCCCTGGATTCGGAACCGGATAAGGGGTTGGATCAGCTCATCCATGCCGAAGTCTTGGCGGAGATACATCGGTCGATTTGCGAGTTGCCTGCCGCTTGTCGCCAAGTGGTGGAGTTGGCATACTTCGAGGGCCTCAAGAACAATAAGATCGCGGAACGGCTTGGCATATCGGTCAATACCGTCAAGACCCAGAAACAGCGGGCACTGGGGCATCTCCGCATCAGGCTCGATCTGAGCGCGTATCTCGCGATCTGGATGATGCTGAACCGTTAAGCTTAAAAGTATTTCATTTTTCCTGTCACCCACTTTTCTTCTTCGGGTGTTACTGAAGTATACTCATGCTTCAGGATGGATACTATCGACACATATTCACATCAGGCGCGTCTGATCATTCGGCATCTGAATGGTGATCTGACCGAAAAGGAAAGAACCGAGCTTGAGGCATGGATGGCTTCGGATGATCGGCACCGGCGCGTCTTCGAGGAGCTGACCCGAGGGGAGTGGCTAAAGGAGGGATTGCAATTTCTCGAAAGTATCCCGGTAGAGGATGCATGGCAAAAGGTCGCTGCAAGGACGGTGCAAAGGGTCCCGGAATTGCCCGAACGAAAACGCAGGATCGGCTGGTGGGCCGTGGCCGCAGCGATTGCGGCATCTTTGTTTTTCAGCATCCAGTATTTCCGAGAGGATCCTGTGCCCGTTGTGAAAACGGCGGAGCGCATAAGCCCCGGTGCAGACAAAGCCACCCTGACACTCGCGGATGGTTCCGTCATGGAACTTGAGGCTATGTCTGCTGATGACATCATCATACAGGGCGGGGTGCGGGTCATCAACCTGTCAGGAAAACTCATGTACACCGGCGTGGAAAAAAATGGAGAGATCGCCTATAACACGATTCGCACACCGCCCGGTGGTCAGTATCAACTGCAATTGTCTGATGGGACATCCGTATGGCTCAATGCTTCGTCTTCGCTGCGGTTCCCGACCACTTTCAATGGTGAGGCCAGGACGGTCGAGTTGACGGGAGAAGGATATTTCGAAGTACGGCATGACCCCTCCAAGACTTTTACGGTCAATTTGGCATTCGGTCCGCAACTGACGGTACAGGGCACTTCGTTCAACATCAATGCATATCCGGATGAGCCTTTTGTGCGTGCCACCCTGCTGGATGGCAAGATCTCCGTCGGGCAGAACGGTGTGGTGAAAGTCCTTGCACCGGGTCAGCAGGCGCGGTGGAGTGACCGGGAGGGATTGAAGGTGGCTGATGATGCGGACACGGATCAGGCCATTGCCTGGAAGAACGGGCAGTTCGTCTTCAAGAGCATGGATATCCGAAGCATCATGCGTCAGATCGGTCGTTGGTATGATGTGGAAGTGGCATATTCGGGCGCCATTGGATCGGATTTATTTTCGGGTATCGTGAGCCGTCAGAGCTCCCTGGAGCAGGTATTGAAGATATTGGAGGAAGGGGGCGTGCGGTTCCGCATCGAAGGCAGGAGGATCACCGTATTTGAAAAATAAGGGCATGAAAAAACCGGGAAGTGCTGCGAACACCCCCGGTGAATTTGTCATGGTCCACAATTGATACATGTAGGATGTATGCTGTTCATTGTTAAAACCAAAACGACTGAAATTATGCA
>CAJBPC010000770.1 GCA_903957405.1 uncultured bacterium
CTTCATCGAATATGACAAGGTCGAATTTGGAATGACCCAGGCTCAGATATTGAGCAACGGAAATCGGGCTCATGAGCATGCATGGACAGAGCGATTGCAGCAGGTTCGGAATCTGGTCGAAGAGCTGGCGGATGGATATGCCCCGGCCATTATTGGCGATCGCTTTTTGCAGGATACCCACTTCGGAGGTCCGGGCCGCCTGCACCTGCAGGTTGGGTTTCCGCGCATGCAAGCCGGCGCGTATTTCCTGTCGGGTGAGTGTTTCGAACGCACTGGTGAGTTCTGTGAAACGCCGTACCTTCTCATCGAAGATGCTGCCGTTGAATGATGAAAGCACCGGCTCCTCACTGATGAATCCGTTCACCATCGAACGATACAGGTTCTTCAGCACCGCTGAGCCCATGTGGCCCGGCGTGAGTCTGCCGGTTTCCAAAAGGGTGACCGCGGGTGACAGTCCTGCGTCGATCACATGCTGCCGTACGAGCCGCCAGCTGCACCAGTCCCTTAGCTTGTCGATGGAATGCCGTATCCGGGAAACGCGCTTCCGGCGTTGCGATACCGTTCCTTTCAGCCCTCCCGCGCCCGGGATGCTCATCAACCCCAGCATGTCGGTCAGTGATCCGTCGAGCGTACTAACGGTTTCGCGTACCTGTAAAAATGCATCCGCATTGCGGCCATGGATGGCGAGCCAGGCCTTGCTGCCGGAACCGAGCTGCCTGCCGAAGGCGGTCATCCAGCTTTCAAAACCCCTGACGTCCGCGGTAAGTCCCGCCCCGAGATGCCGGATAGACCGCAGGCATCCGCTGATTGCCGTGAGGTCCTCCCAGCATGTGTCGATATTGTTCCAGTATGCACCCCATAGTGGAGCCATCCACGTCTCCGCATGGCTTAAAATGCCGGTGAGACGGGCGTATTCGGTCATGCGCTGAAGGTGTACTTCGACATCTTCCATCGCCACCATCCCCGTGAGGGCCACCCGGCCGAGTGTGCGCCTGATGCGCCGATGCGTAAAGAACCTCGGCAGAAACCAGGTCTGCCCGGAGGCCTGCCACTCCCGGAGCAGTCCGGATGCATCGATCGACTTCCATGCGGGGCTGTAGTGATCCGCCAGTGCATTTGACATCATCGATGCCTCTTTGCCTGTCTGTATCACCTGTTCGATCTGCTCGATCCGCTTTACGGAAACCTCCGGTGTGAGCAGGCTGCCGTTGAAGTCGGGGGTTTTTTCGAGCAGGACCGGAATGTCGGCCGCGAGGCGGAGGATGTCTAAAGTAGCCGTATCCGCATCGATGCCCATGGCCGGCAGGATTACCAGCGAGGCGGTCTGAAGCTCGTCGAGGGCCTCGGTGAGTTGATTGCACAATCTTGCAGCATCCTCCTTTATCTGTGGCGAATACTGGGATATCATCACATCAGAAAGGCCATGACCGACGGGGTCTCCAACCAGCTGCAAAGCGGCGGCGGATTCAGAAAGCACGTCGTGGATATCTGATAGTTTCGCGATGGTCATGTCAGTGATCCATTGCCGGTCGAATGCGATATCCGCATCGGCGGAAGCATGGGGTATGTAGCGGTTGATGCAATCGTGAATGGACAGTCCAGCCGGCCGCAACGCATGGAGTGCCGTGGCATAGTCGTTGAGTGCGGCGCGGAGTGTATTCAGCCGGTCAGCATCGGCACTGAACGTGGGCGGGGATTTTTGATCCTGCGTGTCAACCATCGCCTTGAGCTGTTGCAGCACTCCAGTCTTCCGCGCCTTGTTGCTATGGAGTTCCAGACAGAAATGTGAAAGGCCTATGTCATCAAGCCTTTTCTTCACCACCTCGAGTGCAGCCATCTTTTCCGCAACGAAGAGCACTCGCTTGCCCCGGTGCAGCGCGTTTGCGATGATATTGGTGATGGTCTGCGACTTCCCTGTGCCGGGCGGTCCGTGAAGGATGAAGCTCTCCCCCTCCAGTGCGGCACGGATCGCTTCTATCTGGCTGCTGTCAGCGGTGATGGGCAGCAGGATCTCAGAAGTATGCAGGCTGTCCAGTGCTTTCTTTTCTTTTCCCGCATCATCCACATCCCATGTCAGCCTACCCCGGGCGAGGCTGTCGACCACCTTGTTGGAGCAAAGTTTATCCGCATGCGTGTGGATGTCGTTCCACATCACAAACTTGCTGAAGGAGAAATGCCCTATGAACGAAAGCTCCTCCACATCCCAGCGGGGCTGCGACAGGATCGCATGGCGGAAGAAATTGAATGCCGTCTTCACATCGATGCCGTCCTCGTCGCGGGGCAGGGTCTCCAGGCCGGCAACCTTGATGTCGAAGTCCTGGCGCATCATCTCTATCAGCGTGATGTTCGCCATGGTCTCTTCCTCACGCGAGCGGATGACATATCC
>CAJBPC010000771.1 GCA_903957405.1 uncultured bacterium
GCAAGCTGCCCGGTCCCTGATACATATTTCTTCCATCGATTCCCATCGCATTGCCCATTTCGGGTTTGCCAAAACTCAAAAATGCAGGTAAAATCAAAGGGCGTATCTGCCGTGACAGATCACCGCATATACGCCCTTCGATTTATTGAAATGGATCTACTTCCCTTTGTGCTTCACGTATTTCTCCAGCCACTGGTGTTGTTCCCAAAGCATGTGCAGCAGGTTTTCCTGTGCCGCATACCCGTGGCTTTCATAGGGCAGTTGCACATAGCGGACCGTCCCGCCATGGCCCTTGATGGCATTGTAGAAACGTTCGCTCTGGATGGGGAAGGTGCCGGGGTTGTTGTCGAGTTCTCCGTGCACCAGCAGGATCGGCGTTTTGATCTTATCTGCGAAACTGAACGGAGACATGTTGTAGTACACTTCGGGCGCTTGCCAGTAGGTGCGTTCCTCCGCCTGGAAGCCGAATGGCGTGAGGGTTCTGTTATAGGCTCCGCTCCGCGCGATGCCTGCGCTGAACAGGCGCGTATGCGCGAGGAGGTTGGCCGTCATGAATGCGCCGTAACTGTGGCCACCCACTCCGACACGGGTGCTGTCACCCACCCCTTTCTTTGCGAGATGGCTGATGGCGGCGTGTGCATTCAGGTAGAGTTGCGGGATGAACTGGTCGTTGGGTTCCTTGTTGCCCTCGCCCACGATGGGCATTTCTGCGTTGTCGAGTACCGCATATCCCTGCGTGGCCCAGTAGATCGGTGATCCCCAGTTCAGCCGGGTGAAGGTGTACCTGCTGCCCCGCACCTGTGCCGCATCCGCTGCGGACTTGTATTCGCGGGGATATGCCCATATCAGCACCGGCAGCGGGCCGTCCTTCGAAGCGTCATAGCCCTTCGGCAGGTATAGGTTTCCCGTGAGGTCGATGCCATCGGCGCGCTTGTATGATATCTTCTCCTTGACGATGCCTTCAAGCTGTGGGTACGGATTCCCGAAATCCGTCAGTGGGGTGGTGATATCCGCTTTCTTGCGGAGGTCGCGTATGTGATAGTTGGCCGTTTCGTTTGTGCTTTCCCGTGAGGTCAGGAATATCAGCTTTTCGGCATCGATCACATCGACCACGTTTTCGTAGTAGGGGGGCTGGCAGCGCCATAGGAGGTTCCGTTTTCCGGTCATCGGGTCCATGCTTTGGATGAGCGGCATGTCGCCTTCCGGCGATGCCCCCTGTGCGCGCAGCAGCAATTCCTTTCCGTTGCGCAGGATCAGCGCGTTTTTCCCGAAGGCGTTCCGGGTTGTCATCGGTGTGCCGATATCGCTGTACGCATCATTGCTGCTCCTTTCATACAAGGAGTCCAACTTCCCTGTTGTGGGATTGTAATGGCTCATCCTGACCTTTCTTTCCGCGAACATGGTTTCATAGACGATGGCGTGGTCCTTATTCCCCCAGATGACGCTGCTGAAGCGCTTTCGGGTGCGGAAGAGTTCCTGCGGACCGCGGTCCGCCAGCATGTCGATGGCAAAAACGGCATCCCTGAAGTCTGCCTTCGACTTGCCCATGCCCTTGTCCATCGCTTTCACATACATGACCGTAGCCGGCACGTCGGCGCGCCATTGGAAGTTCCTGGGAAAATCGGGGACATCATCGAATCCGATGGGCGCACCTTCTTCTGAGGGATTCTCAATGATGACCCATTCGGTGCCGCTCGCCAGGGGGATGACGGCCACTTTCTCCGGAAATCCGGAATAACTGATCAGGTAGGAGAATGGCTTACGGATGGTGGTGGCGAGCAGATGGCCGTTGTCTGGGGAGACGGACATCCCGCGGTAGATGGCGGGCTTGCCGATGGGCCTTTCGCTGCGCATGTCGTTCACCACGAGCTGGGATGTGGTGAGGTATTCGAAGAGCGTTTCATCGTATGGCGTTCTGATCAGGTCCTGATAGGTGCGTGAAGCACCCTGCCGGCCGAGGTTTTCCTGAATGACCGGTCCTGCGGGGGCAGGCTGTCGCTCCGGCATCTTCCCATGGCCTTCGGGCACCGTCTTGTAGATCAGTTTGTCGTTACCCGCCCAGGCGAAGGTGATGGAGGGCAGGGTGTTGAGGGCGGCCTGATTGATTTTTCGGGCGGTCTGCGTCGCCACTTCCACGACATACAGATCCGCACGGCTCTCCGATGCATGAACGAAGGCGAACATCTTTTCATCGGGGCTCCACTGGATGCTGCTCGCGTGCAGGTCCTCCGGGAGGCCCCGGATGCTGAAGTCTTTTTTCTGTGCAATGTTCCGGATGGTGATCTTGTTGACGGAGCTGCTCCTGCTGGGGCTGAAATTGGCTGGATTCATCCGGAGGCCGGCAACCCTGACTTCAGGCTCCGCCAGCTCAGCGAGTGTGGGATAGCTGCTGCGCTCCATGAGGAGCATCCATTGGGCGGTCTTGTCCAGACTGACGGTTGGCGTGTTCGGGGCAAGCAGCAGGTCGCGCATCACGGCAGGAGGCTGCTGGTAGCGTGAGGGGTCCTGTGCATGCGCCACGGTCGCACAGAGCGTGACACAGACGAATTGGATCCATTTCATGACATTCTGTTTTTTGATGTAAATATTCGAAGGATAAAGATAACGCTCTGCGTTGCCTTATCGAGTGACAGGCTTCGGTCATTTTCACGACTCGTCCGCGACGCCCTCCATCCTGGCGGCTTACAGGTCGATGGGTTCCTCTTCGCTCAATGGCTCCCGCTTTTTCCCGCCTCTTCCCCGAAGCAGGTAGATGATCACTCCGACGAGGATCAGCCATGGCAGCGTGAACATCAGAAAATACAACACGGCGGAGAAGGTGACCCCTGTAGCGGCCACGGTGAAGTTGCTTTTCGATATCGGCCGGAAGGACGGGTCATCGAACTCCGCGATCGGAAATTCGTCCATCATGTGAAATAGGGTATCCATTGCCGGTAGTACTTTTTTATCGAATCCGTAGTCGGGTGGCGCACCTTCATACCAGATGGCGATATTGCCATTGCGGGGAGCTTTCCCGTTTGATAAACCATACTGCAGGTGGGTGAGGTTGCCGATGAATGCGCTGTCGGGCAGCAGGCCTCTGATATCGGTGAGGTACAGGTCTTCGTTCAGTCTCACCAGCATCTGAAAAACGCCCGCATGCCCCTGCCAGTGGTGGCTGCCTGCGGTGATGTATCCGAAGGCATTACCGGTACTGGCCTTATCATTCTGCAGGAGCCTCGACAGGTGCGTCCTTGCGATGAGGTAGACTGCGATGGTCGTCGTGCTGCGCGGGGCGAAGGTCTGACTCCAGGTGTCGGATGCTGTCGGTATCCATGGGTCGTATGCATCCATTGGGCCATGGATGCTGTCGGTGACCCGGCGGGTAAGCATCCCGGCACCGTTGGAGACCACACGAAGCCCCCGGTTGTCGTCGAAGATGCCTTTGCCGAGGCCTTGCAGCGGATAGTGACCGCTGGCCGGATAGGCGAGGTCGATGCGGATCGCGCTGTCGGAGGGGTTGGAGAATCGGTATTCGCTCTTCACCACGGCGAATCCCGGATAGAGGTTCACCAGTACGATCTGATTGTCGAGCCGGATACGCTGGCATCGGATGCTGTCGGATGGCCGGTGCGGGCGGATATGCCCGGCAGAGCCGATGTTCCAGATGCCATCGGGCGGAAGGGTTTCCCTGCCATTGGCTGTGGCAACAAACAAAAGCAGGAGCAGTATCAGTGGATTACGGTTCATGGGCGGTTCCTGAAAGGTATGAATGTAACGAATTCCTGTTCTATTCCGATTTGTTCAGGCATTGTAGTTTGACGCGGATGCTGCAATCAAGATCCGTAAAACCGTTGAAGGGCCAGTAAGATCTTCAAATCCGTGTAGATCTTCCATTCACTTTTTTGATGCACTCGATCGACTGCGAATACACCGACAAGGCTATCTCCGCCTGGGGTGGGTTACGCCTGGTTCAGGAGCTGATGGCAAGTACCCGGACTGTTGGCTGTTGATCATTGCATTATGACGGTACCTTACATAAATACAAAAGGCAAGTTTCTTCGCTTCGCTCAGGATGACGACACCTTGCATCAA
>CAJBPC010000772.1 GCA_903957405.1 uncultured bacterium
AGGCCCGAAAAAATCGGGCATGCGCACCTATATACTGACGGTCCCCTTCTGTAAGGGTAGATTCTTTCAGTCTGGAAATGATCACATTACAATCCTTCACCAATCCAAAAAGAATGTTCCAATAATCCGTCGCCATTCCATCCGTTGGATTAATAAGGGCGTAATCACTATATAGCAATTTCTTATCCCAATACCAGCCGAGGTCAGTTCCGGACCCATAAATGATAGTCATTTTCTTGTCGCCCTCCGCTGTAACCATCTCCACCGTGCGGGTAGCCCTACTGATACGGTACAAATGGGCAAGTGCCGATTCAAAACCTGCCTTATCCTTGAAGGTATTGTTTGGACTCAGAAATCCTTGAGGATCCTCTTTCAGGATGTCTTTCTGACAACCGGAAAAAATTATGACACAGGCCAACAAGAAAGCTGCAAAGGGCTTCATATGCATATGTTTATTCATGATTAGAATATTGACTTGTTTAAAATTTAAGATCTATGCCCATCGTGAATGTTCTCATCAAAGGAAAGTTGACCAGCGTCGAACCATTTTCCGGATCATAACCTGTCCACTTGGTTAAGGTGATCATGTTTTTGCCGCTTAGGTATAGCCTTAGGTTGGATAGTTTGAGTTTATCCAGCGTGGTGCGTCCAAAAGAATACGACAGACTTACATCCTGCAATCGGATAAAACTCCTGTCTTCCAAAACCGGGTGCGGGAAAGCGGGGTTGTAATTGATCCTCGGATAGTCATTCGAGGCTCGTCTGGGTGTCCAATATGGGACATCCTGAACATTGAACCTCTCCGAAAAGGTGGTGAACGGCGCATTGGGGCTGCGCGTCGCATAGTTATTGCCCATATAATATCCATTACCTCCCTGAATCGAATTGACCAACACATAGAGGTTTAGCTGCTTGAATCTGACCGTATTGGATATGCTAAAAGTGTAACTTGGCAGATTGTTGCCGAGGATCATCCGGTCACTGGCATTCAATACCCCATCCTTATTCTTATCAACAATCCTGAAATCACCCGGACGGAAACCAGCGGGAATGCCTGGTTCATTCAATTGATGAATTCCGTTGATATTGTACCCGAAGATTGAACCTAGAGGTTGACCAATGAACCACTGGTTCCGGATGTCATCGTCCTCGATACCGTCATTATTGGCATCCGCTCCAGTCAACTTCAAAATCTTATTCCGGTTTAGAGCGAATACCACACCGGACTCCCATTGAAACTGACGGGCATCATTTTTAATGTTTACAGAAGTGAGTGAAAGTTCCACACCCTTGTTCGCTACCTCTCCGATGTTGGTGAAAATCTCGCTAAAGCCCGATGTCTGAGGCAGGGCCTTCTTCAATAGAATATCCCTCGTGCGAGAAGCATATACATCAACTGAACCATTGATCCGCCAATTCATCATCGTAAAGTCGATACCTATGTTCTTTGAAGTGGTCGTCTCCCATGATAGATTGCTGTTGGCCATGGAGTTCACGAAAACTGTAGCTACAGATGTCTGTCCGAATACGTAATTGCTTGTTGTCATACGGGCAAGCGACTGGTACCTGCCGACAGCCTGGTTGCCGTTCTCGCCATAGGAAAGTCTGAGTTTTAGGTAATCCAGCCAAGAGATATCCTTCATGAATTTTTCATTGGTGGCAGTCCACGCAAAAGCTACTGAAGGGAATATCCCATACTTATTAAGCTCCGCAAAACCAGAATAGCCATCCCGACGCGTGGTAAGGGTAATGGCATATCTGTTATCGAAACCATAGTTGACCCTTCCCATCATGGCGATGCTGTTCTGCTCCTCATAGTTTGAGGCAACCTGTTGCACTCCCGCTATGGACATATTATTATACCCGTTCGCCTCTGTGAAAAAATTCCGACCGATCATTTCGTTCGTCTCGACCTGATTTCTTTCCCTACTTATAAGAAAAGTCGCATCGAGGTTATGAAGACCGATCTTCCGCTTGTAATTAAGGTAATTGTCGAATGTCCAATCATAGCTCTGTGCCATATTCTTTGTAGCGATGCCATTGGCAGTGGTTCCGGCAGTAGATGAAAGCTTATCGATAAACTCATTTGTTTGCGCATCCCGCAGGTTTGCAGAATAATTCATGGTCCAACGAAGACCAGGAATGAATGGCACGTCCACATTAGAAGAAAATAGGCCCCAAAGCGAAGTGCGTTTATCCGTGTTGTCTATTAGCGTATTTGCCAATGGATTTACACCCAATGGGTCTCCCACAGGCAAAAGCGCATAACCACCTGGACCATTGGGATCCGAAAAGCTTCCATACGGACTTTGCTGATAGGCATTCGTCAAACTTGCTTCCCGACCTGAAAAATCCTGAGCAGAGAACATTGTCTTAAATGAAATGGACAACCAGTCTTTTAATTTGTTTGTCAAGTTCAGGTTAAGTGTAGTCCTTTTATAATTATCATTTATTACAATACCATTCTGACGGAAATGAGTGCCGGATACATAATAATTAGTATTGGCAGACTTACCGGAGACGTCAAGGTGATAATTGTTCATACTAGATTGCCGGATGACCTTATCCATCCAGTCCGTAGTTACACCATTGTTCTTGTTCTGCGCTTCCGCAACGGTGATGTATGTGTCAATCTTTGACGGGTCAGATACAAGTCCTGTTGCTTCACGGAAATCTAGCACCTTCTGCAGATATCCCGGCCCATCCAATACTTTAACCAAGTTGTCGGCTACTTGTAGCCCATAATATGTGTTGAAGTTGAACTGCGGACTTCCTGTCTTTCCCGTTTTGCTTGTGATCAACAATACGCCATTGGCAGCACGCGAACCATACACTGCAGCCGCACTGGCATCCTTCAATACATCAACCGACGCAATATCATTGGCGTTGATCTCGGAGAGATTACCGTTATAAATGACACCATCCAAAACAATCAACGGGGTGGTTGATGCTGATATCGAGTTGACTCCGCGAATGGTGATCTGGGGGTTTTCTCCGGGCCGGTCAGGAGAAGTCACATTCAGCCCAGGAGCCCGGCCTTGCAATGACTGTAGGATATTATAATTCGGCAAATCGCTGGTCTTCTCCGTTGAAATCCTTACCACAGATCCGGTAACATCTGCCTTTCGCTGGGTTCCATACCCCACAACGACAACATCATCCAACACCTTATCGGCAGCTTTAAGGGTTATGTTGAGCTTCGTCTGGTTCGTGACTGGAATTTCAGTGGTAACATACCCTACAGCGCTCACAACCAAAATAAAATTCCCGTCAGGCCCCTCAATAGAATACCGCCCTTCCGCATCTGTCATAGTACCTGCAGAACTCCCCTTTATTTTTACACTGACACCTTGCTCGGGTTGTCCCTGCTCATTATAAATAATCCCCTCAATGAGCCTAACCTGTGTTGATTTCGCCAAAGAAGCAATGGGCAAAGTGGTGCTACCCTTTGTTTGCGAGAACAATACGATCTGATTATTCACTTCACGATAATTGATTCCATTGGGCAGGATCATCTCCTCCAAGAAAGACTGAATGGTCTTGTTCACGGCCTGATAGTCAATAGTCTTCCCGGAAATGACTGGATTTGGACTGAAACTGAACTTTACATTCGCTTCCTTCTGCACACTCATGATGAGCGATTCGATGGTGACGTTCTTCACAACCAGGCTAAATTTTTTTCCCAGTACACCCTGACTGTGTGCATCCTTCGCGAATAAAATCGTTGCGAAAAGCATGGCAAGAACAGATTGCGTGATCGTTATCCTAAAGGCTAAGACCATCATCGACAACACTTTTTGTTTTCTTCTCATATTGGCAGTTTTGGACAATGTTTTGCATTCATTGAAAGTCAGTTACATCCTGTTCCAGTGATTAAAATCTTGGAGCCATTGATTTCATAATCAGCATCGATCGTAAGGCATATGATCTTCAGTTTAGAAAACAGATCCTGATCGGTGATATCTCCCGTAAAAAAACACTTGTTCAAATCTTCGTTTCCCACCACGATGTCAATGGCATAATTGCGCTCTAAATCAAGAAGGATATCCTTCAAGCTGGTCTTGTTATATACAAACAGAACCGGCTCGCTGCTTTCCACAAATTCGATGCCCTTGGATTTCACACGTACCGGCTTGTCAGAAATACCTGTAAGGAAACTCCCGTCCGATTCATTGAAAATGACTTTCTGGTTTGGCTGTAGCAAAACATGTTGCGTTTCTTTGGAGCCGGTCAATTTAGTGTTCTCGAAGACTTGAACTTTTCCGGACCTGACTTCCACTTCAATTTGCTTACTTGAATCATCACGGATGTAGAAACTGGTGCCCAACACCTTTGTGACGATCGACCCGGAATACACGATGAAAGGTTTATGCGAATCCTTAGCAACCTGAAAAAATGCATCCCCCTGAAGATAAATCTCCCGTTGCCCTCCTGAAAATTCCATTGGATAATGAATGCTTGCATCTTGCTCAAGTCGAACCACACTGCCATCAGACAGTGTTACCGTGACCACTTGATCATCGGTGTTTTTTTTGTGTATATGATTTTCCTGAGGGATGAACGTGATGAAACGAGATTCGCTGTCCGGGCGAGAATTGATCACATATAAAACAAGCGAAATAAAAAGGGATGCCGCGACTATATAACGGGCTATAACAGCCGATCGCCTTTCAAATGAATTACGGTATGAAGCGGAAAT
>CAJBPC010000773.1 GCA_903957405.1 uncultured bacterium
ATCGAATGGGCTGAGTCGATGCCTACGATCATCTTCTGACGTATGATGTTCGATACCAGATGTTCTTGTCCGGGATTGATATGCCCCGTAATCCAGAGGACACCTATCCGCTCCATGAACGGGAAGATGATCTGACTGATGCTTTTTTCTATGCCTCTTTGACGAATGTACTCTGTGAGGGTCTTTTCAAAACATTCAATATTCATGTCGACCATATGCTGAATAAGATCGTTGATGACCCTTTCCTGCTGGGCGAGTGCATGATTTAGCGTGAAGATTTTTTCGTTGATCTCCGGTTCAGTCATCCTATCAATATGGGAGATCTTGAATCCGTATTTATTGAGCAACGCAATATTCAGGATCTTCTTGAGTTCCTCATTGCTGTAATATCTGATATTCGTATCCGTCCGACGGGGCTTCAAGAATGAATAGCGCTGCTCCCAAATGCGGATGGTATGGGCTTTAATGCCTGTGAGATTTTCCAGATCCTTAATGGTAAAAGCATTCATCGTGGATATAAACACCATCAAACAGGAATTGTTCAAGCGTTACATCTCCTGCGTTGCGCCTTAGAAATATTTTCTAGTATTCGGTGCAGCTTCACCAACATTGTAAATCTGAAATAATTTTGTGCGGTGGTTGTGGGTCAAAAATCGTCAGAGTTTTCTATTCATGACACCTTGTTCAGCAACGAGTTTTTGGAGCGAGGGGGTGTAGGGGAGATCACGAAGGGCTTGCAGATGTTTATCGTGATGAAGGTCTGTACCGAGAAGGTCAACCAGACCGTTTTTGACGAGATACTCGGCAGCCTGGCGGACAGGTGTTCCGTAGTATCCGCTGAATGAAAGCAGATTGCACTGAAAAAGGCACCCCATATCGCGAATCTCTTCATATTCTGCGGGTTTGGCATGATAGAAGCCATATCGTTCGGGGTGGGCAAACACGGGCTGGTAGCCCTTCATCTGCATTTCAAAAAGTACTTCTTTCAGGTAAATCGGAGGGCTTACGAATGAAACTTCCACAAGGACCATTTTGTCCTTTAATGTGAGCATCGGGATTTTTTTCTCCAGCATGCTATCGACGTTGCCATCCAAAAGATACTCTGCAGCATAACGGATGCTCAGATCCATTTTCAATTCCTTGAGCTTATCGATGAGGCAGATGTGTGCGTCCTTTATGGTGCGTTTGTTATTTCTGAAAAGATCCTCCATCACATGGGGCGTAGTGATGAATTTCTTGTAACCGAGGTCCTGAAGTCCTTTTATGAGTCTCACAGATGTCTCAGGATCCGGTGATCCGTCGTCTATGCCGGGCAGTAAATGGGAATGCATGTCCGTTTCCAAAAGATGGAAAGGAAAAGGTTCTAGTGGTTTCTTTTTTCTAAAAAATGAGAACATTAGGTACAAAGGTTAGCCATAGGATCGAGATTAGGCAATTTAAGCACCATTCTGAGTCTTGCAAACGAATCAGCGTGTTCGATATTCTTCATATACCTCCCTGATTCCGTCTTCCAACCCGATCCTATGATTCCAGCCAAAGTTATGAAGTTTTGACACATCCATGAGTTTCCTTGGCGTTCCGTCGGGTTTTGCAAGGTCATGGACGATTTCACCTTCGAAGCCGATCACTTTGCGAACAAGCTTTGCCAGTTCACCGATCTCGATATCCTCACCGGTCCCGATATTGACCAATCCCTCCTCATTATAGGATTCCATTAAGTGGCAGCAGGCATCTGCGAGGTCATCTACGTGTAGGAACTCCCGTCGGGGCTTTCCGGTGCCCCAGATGACCACCGATGCATCTCCGTTCAACTTGGCCTCATGAAACTTCCGGATCATGGCAGGCAGCACATGGGAGTTCTGCAGATCGTAGTTGTCGTTGGGACCATACAAATTGGTGGGCATGACGGACACATAATTGCAGCCATATTGCGATCGGTATGCATCGCATAGCTTGATGCCTGCGATCTTGGCAATGGCATAGGGTTCATTGGTGGGTTCCAGTGGGCCTCCGAGAAGGTACTCCTCTTTCAGTGGCTGAGGTGCCATTTTGGGATAGATGCAGGATGATCCGAGGAACATGAGTTTCTTGACGCCGTTCAAGTGTGAGGCATGGATCACATTGTTCTGGATCATCAGATTATCATAGAGAAATGAGCCCCTGTAGGTGTTATTGGCGAGGATCCCACCCACTTTTGCAGCTGCTAGAAAGACATACTCAGGTTTCTCTGTTTCAAAAAAAGCATTCACGGC
>CAJBPC010000774.1 GCA_903957405.1 uncultured bacterium
ATCGCCCTTTAATCCGGATTTTGCACTCAGGTATCCTTCTCCGTAGACGATTTCATCTTTCGGGTATCCAAGGGTGAATACCGCTTCGGAGAGTTCGGTAGCGGACTTGCTGATGCCGTAAGGCAATGGGCTGCGGGCTTTGAAATCCTCGTCATCGATCCGGAGGATCGCCAGGTCTTTTTGCATGTCGGTATGCACGATCGTGGCGCGGAAATCATCCCCGGCGTTGTTCTGTACGAATATGCCGGATGCGTCTTCCACGACGTGAGCGCTGGTGATGAGGTATCCCTTGGGGTCTATGAGAAAGCTCGTGCCACCGAATTTTACAGCGGCGGATGGGTCGATCTTATTGCGGACGGCGTTGATCTCCGCACCCTGTGTGCTGGTTTCTTTTTCGAGTCTTGTCACTTTCCGGCGCAGTTCTTCCACTTCGCGGATGGGTGCTTTGGGAGAGAACAGGGAGGTGAGTCCGCTGATCATGAGTGCTGTGATGCCTGCGATGGAAGCGGCTACGGTGATGACGCGGCGGTAGCGGTTCCAGAGTTCGATGACGCGTCCTTTTCCGACCGGACTGGCATTTTTCAGATCCCCGCTTTCCTGCAGGTTGTGGTGGATATCGTTCAAGGTCGCCTTGAATTTCTTACGGTCCGCGTAAGAGTCCATCTGTCCGACGAAATAGTGGTGTTCAACCACCATTTGGTCCAGTTCTGGACTATCCTTACGCATGGCGTCGAAAGCGGACCTTTCCGTTTCGGACATTTCGTCCCGAAGGTAACGGTCGACAGCTTCCAGCATGACGTGTTGATCCATTTTAGTTGCCGTTTTTATATTGTGCAAAGAATAGTTTCTTCAGTCTCATGAGGCATTTATATTTCTGCGTCTTGGCGTTATCCGCATTGGTGTATCCGAAGAACGAGGAGATCTCCTGCATGCTCTTCTGGTGTACATAGAAAGCTTCAAGCAGGCTCTTGCAAGGTTCTCCGATTTTTCCCATGGCCGTTTTCATGATGCCGTACTGATTGTTCAGCTTGTCATGAGCTTCGAGGTCTTCCTCCACCGGGATGGTATCTTCCAGTACTTCGACCTGGTTTCCGAACCGCCTCATGTATTGAAGCTTTTTGAGCCAGATCCTCCGGCAAACGGAGTATATATAGGTTCTGATCTGACAATTCAGCTCGAAGGATTCAGATTTGGATTTTTCATACAATACGATCAGCGCTTCCTGAAAAACGTCCCTGGCGTCATCTTCAGAACCATTGTTCTGTATGACCATTGTCTGGATCAGGCTGTAATTGTCTTTATATATTGCCTGTATGGCGTCTTTGTCGTTAGACGCCAATCCTTTAAGCAGTATTTTATCCCGTTCTGTTTTACTCACCTGACATGTATTGATACTAAAGTGACCCGTTTAGTAACCCAAAACAACGAAAAAAAAATCTTTCGGATTTCGGGTTACCTTATTTCCCTATCGGTATTAATCTACGATACTTCCAATCAAACAAACAAAACATTAATGAAATGAAGAAATTAATCGCTATCCTGGCCATCGGATTCCTCGCATCATGCGGTGCTGCAGAAAACACTGAGGCTGTTGTTGACTCTGCTGCTGCTGTAGTTGATTCTGCTGCTGTTGTAGTTGATTCTGCTGCTGCCGTAGTTGATTCTGCTGCTGTTGTAGTTGATTCTGCTGCTGCAAAAGTTGACAGTCTTAAAAAGTAATTGTTAAGGCAAGCAATCGTTGAAGCCGCCCGTTTCCACGGAGCGGCTTTTTTTATGTTGGGTGTCCTGAATGAAACGCTGGTTTTGGGGGATTTTTGCGGAAAGCACCCTGACTGGCATTCCTTATTGTGCTGCTAAAACCGTTCTGACTTTTGTCGAATATTTTCTCAAATTCCCATCCTTGCGAAGCCCGATGGTCAATACCCCTTTAATTGATTACCTTCGCGCAAATATAACACACACATGCTTTTTGAAGAGTTGGGTATTGAAGCGGATCTTTTAAAATCCATTCAATCCCTCGGGTTCACCGAACCCACCCCCATCCAACAGCAAGCCATCCCGGTTTTGCTGTCTGGCACCAAAGATTTCGTAGGTCTGGCATCTACGGGTACCGGGAAGACAGCAGCCTTCGGCTTTCCACTTTTGCAGCTGGTCGACAAAGGCCAGAAACATCCTCAGGCGCTTATTGTTTGTCCCACACGTGAACTCTGCATGCAGATCACAAAGGACTTGGCGAATTACCATAAGTTCAAGCCGGGCATCCAAGTCACAGCCGTCTATGGTGGCGCCTCCATTGGAGAGCAGATAAGAGACCTCCGTCGTGGCCCTCAGATCGTGGTAGCCACCCCGGGCAGATTGATCGATCTTATTGAGCGTAAGGCGATCAACCTCCAGGAGATTCTTTATATAGTGCTTGATGAAGCCGATGAGATGCTCAACATGGGTTTCAGGGAAGACATCGAATTCATCCTGCAGAACACACCCAAGCGGCAGAGTGCATGGTTGTTCAGTGCCACCATGCCATCAGAAGTGAAGCAGGTGAGCCGTCGTTTCATGAAGGATCCTGTAGAAGTGAGTATTGGCAAGGTCAATGCCGCCAATACGAATATCGACCACCAGTACTATGTCACGGGCGGCGTGAACAGGTACCAGACAGTGAAGCGGATCATCGATTTCAACCCGGGTATTTACGGGATCATCTTCACCCGCACCAAGGCCGACGCACAGTCTGTCACGGAGTCCCTTATCCGGGAGGGGTATGACATCGAAGCCCTCCATGGCGACCTGACGCAGGTGCAGCGGGATAAGGTCATGGGCCGATTCCGTGAAAAGAGCATCCAACTGCTCATTGCCACCGATGTCGCCGCCAGGGGTATCGACGTGACGGGCATCACCCATGTCATCAACTTCGAACTGCCCGATGATCCTGAAGTCTACACCCACCGCAGCGGACGTACCGGAAGGGCGGGGCGAAGCGGGGTGTGCATTTCGATCCTGACACAGCGGGAGACCCAACGCCTGCGACAGATAGAGCGGATGATCAACAACCGTTTCCACAAGATGGATATCCCATCGGGTAAGGATGTCTGCCGCAAACAGTTCTTTCATTTCATCGATCGCATGCTCGCGGCGGATATCAGTCATGGAGATTACGAGACCTACCTGCCCATGCTCCGGGAGAAATTCGCACTGGTGGATAAGGAAGAGATCCTGCAGCGTGTGGCTGCGCTGGAGTTCGACCGGTTCCTGCAGTATTATGAGAATGCGGCCGACCTCAATGTGCGGGATGACCGCCGATCTGAGAGGCCGGTGGCTGCGAGAGGGGAGCGTGTAGAAAGAAGCGACCGCGGCGATCGTGGTGACAGATCAGAAAGCCGTTCCCGTTTTTCGGATCGAGAAGGTTCTTCCGGCAATCTCAAGAAGCTCTTCGTCAACCTCGGTACGAAGGACGGATTTTACAAGGCCAGTTTCCTGCAGTTCATACTCGACATGAGCGACCTCAAGAAGGAAGTCCTCGGCAAGATAGATATGAAGGAGATGAACAGCTGGGTCGAGATCGATCCCGCTTCCGCCCCAAAGATGATCCGATCCCTCGATGGCAAGAAATTCAAAGGCCGGATCATCCGGATGAATGATGCCGAATCGGGCGCTGGCAGATCTTCGCGGTAGAAAGATTTTTTTCATTTCATTTTTGCCCTATATTTGTATAACATGGTCAACAGCAAAGGATACCGATTTTTTTACTTTAGCTTCTTTTTTACAAGGAAGCCGGGATCCTGTTGTTGAACAAAATATTACGAACGAAATTCAACGATAAAAGATCCCGGCAAATGCTGGGATCTTTTTTTATGCATGACACATGGGAAAAGAAAAACAGGTAAAACCACAGCACCCGGTCGGTTCCGACCATTTGTCTGACGGCAGCATCCGGCGGGTATCGATCCAGGGCTACGAAGGGAGTTTTCATCAGGAGGCGGCGCGCCGATTCTATGGGAAAGATGTTGCCGTCATTCCCTGTGCCACGTTCCGTGAAGTCGTACGCATCGCTTCCTCCCAGAAAGAGTCTGACGGTGGTGTCATGGCCATTGAGAATTCCATTGCCGGCAGCATCCTCCCCAATTACAATCTCTTGCAACGATCGGCGCTTCGGATCACCGGGGAGATCTATCTGCAAATCCGCCAACAGTTGCTCGTAAACCCCGGGGTGACGCTGGAGGATATCAGGGAAGTGCATTCCCATCCGATGGCCATCCAGCAGTGTCTTGACTACCTCGATACATACAACTGGAAGTTGGTGGAGACGGAGGATACGGCACTCAGTGCCAAACATGTGTACCAGTATAAAAGCCGTCATGTCGCAGCCATTGCCGGGCGGCTTGCTGCAGAGTTGTTCGGGTTGGAGGTGCTTGCACCCAATATCCACACGATGAAAAACAACTATACCCGATTTCTGATCCTGGAGCGGGATGCCGGCCAGCTATTCCCGGAAGGTGCTGATAAGGCGTCGGTGAATTTCTACACCGATCACTCTCGTGGAAGCCTTGCCCGCGTGCTCGCGATCATCGCCGATGGCGGCATCAACCTCAGCAAGCTGCAGAGTTTTCCGATACCGGGCAGTGATTTCAAATACAGCTTTCATGCCGATCTGGAATTCGAAGGCATTGACCAGTTGGAAAAGGTCCTCGAGGGCGTCAGGGCAAAAACCGACGATCTCAACATACTCGGGGTGTATCGTAAAGGGATCTTAAAATAAATACCAATAACCCATGATACGGACCGCAACACGTCTGGAAGGGATCGGTGAGTATTACTTCTCACGCAAGCTCCGGGAGATCGAAGAGATGAACGGTAGCGGAAAGGCCGTCATCAACCTGGGCATCGGCAGCCCTGACCTGCCACCGCATCCGGATGTGATCCGGGTCTTGCAGGAGGAATCTGCGAAACCCGATGTTCATGCCTATCAGTCATACAAGGGCTCTCCCGTTTTTCGAAAAGCGGCAGCGGCATGGTATAAGCGCTGGTATGATGTGTCTCTCGATCCGGATACGCAGATCCTTCCGCTCATCGGTAGCAAGGAAGGCATCATGCACATCTGCATGACCTACCTCGACAAGGGAGATGTCGCACTTGTCCCCAATCCCGGCTATCCCACGTATCGCAGTGCCGTGCAGCTTGCCGGCGGCAGGGTGGCGGAATATGATCTGACAGAGGACCGCAGCTGGTTTCCGGACTTCGCAGCGCTTGATGCGTTCATGGCAGAACAGGCCAAGGACCCGTCAGCCGGAAAGGTGAAACTCATGTTCGTGAATTATCCGCATATGCCGACGGGCCGGCTGCCGGAGAAGGGGATGCTCATGGAGCTCCTTGATTTCTCCCGTCGCCATCAGGTGCTGATCGTGCATGACAATCCATACAGCTTCATCCTCAATGACGCCCCTATGAGTATGCTGAGCCTGCCGGGTGCGGCAGAACTCGTATTGGAGCTGAACTCCCTGAGCAAATCGCAGAATATGGCCGGATGGCGGATCGGCATGCTCTGTGGTGCGGAGAAACGCATCGGGGAAGTCCTCCGGTTCAAGAGCAATATGGACAGCGGGATGTTCCTACCCGTACAGCTGGCAGCTGCGACCGCACTGGGCCTCGGTCAGGAATGGTATGATTCCGTCAACGATGTGTACCGGCTTCGGCGCACGGAGGCGTTCGCATTGCTGGACATCCTCGAATGCGGATATGATACCACCCAGGCGGGCATGTTCGTTTGGGCGCGTATCCCTGACCGTTATGCTGACTGTTATGCACTCAGCGACGGTATCCTGCATGGCGCGAATGTATTCATCACGCCGGGTGGGATATTCGGCTCCGCCGGGGATCGTTTCGTACGGGTCAGCCTTTGCAGCAGGGAAGAGCGGATCCGCGAGGCCCGGGAACGCATTACAGCATGGAAGGCGTTGGATGCTTCAACAAACATGTCATGAATCAGCAAACAATCGAAACGAAATGCGTGGCCATCATAGGGATGGGGCTCATAGGAGGATCCTTGGCGATCCGCCTCCGCGAGAAGGGGATCTCCTCGGAGATCATCGGCGTCGATGCCGACAAGGACCATGCCGCCAAGGCGATCGAACTGGGGCTTGCCGACCGGATGCTCTCCCTCCAGGATGCCGTACGGCTGTCTGATGTCGTGATCTTTGCCATCCCGGTCGACAGCATGGTACATCTTCTCCCAGTGGTGCTGGACATGGCGGAACATCAGATCGTGGTGGACCTCGGATCGACGAAAGCACAACTGGCGGATGCGGTGAAAGCACATCCGAAGCGCGGTCGGTATGTCGCCTCACACCCCATGTGGGGGACGGAGTACAGCGGCCCGGAAGCAGCTGTCAGCGGGGCTTTCGAGAAAAAGGCGGTGATCCTTTGCGACCTCTCCGACAGCGATGCCGACGCGGCGGAGTGGACGCGGCAGATGTTCGGTGCCATCGGAATGCATCTGATCGAAATGGATGCCGTTTCGCACGACCTACATGCCGCTTATGTGAGCCATATATCCCATATCACCTCCTTCGCGCTGGCGAATACAGTGTTGGAGAAGGAAAAGGAGGATGATGCCATCTTCGAATTGGCGAGTGCGGGATTTGAGAGTACCGTCCGTCTGGCAAAGAGCAATCCCGCCATGTGGGTGCCCATCTTCCGCCAGAACCGGGAGAACGTCCTTGATGTGCTGAACGAACACATCAGCCAGCTGCGCAAGTTCAAGAGCTGCCTGGAGAAGGAGAACTGGGAATACCTTGCGGAATTGATCGAAGGGGCGAATAAGATCAGAAGGATCCTGAAATGAATATGTCGTATCGTCTCGGGTGTGCATCGATTCGTGACCGGCAGATCGAACAGCTTATCTTAATTCTTTAATTTTATATCATGCAAACAGTTGAGAAAGGATCCGAATCCATCCTGCAGAAAAAATGGGCGAAGCGTCCGCTGATCATTTCAGGACCCTGCAGTGCAGAGAGCGAAGAGCAATTGATCGCCACGGCACAGCAGCTTGCCGCCACCGGAAAGGTAGACATGCTGCGCGCAGGCATCTGGAAGCCACGCACCAAGCCCGGATTGTTCGAAGGCGTGGGTGCCGTCGGGTTGCCCTGGATGCAACAGGCCAAGAAGATCACGGGCCTGCCGACCACCGTGGAAGTGGCCACCGGCAAGCAGGTGCAGGATGCCCTCACTTTCGGCGTCGACATGCTATGGATCGGAGCCCGCACCACGGTCAATCCCTTCAGTGTCCAGGAAGTCGCCGATGCGCTCCGGGGGGTGGATGTCCCGGTGCTGATCAAGAATCCCATCAATCCTGACCTGGAGCTGTGGAGCGGAGCCGTTGAGCGTGTTGCCCGCGCAGGTGTCAAGCAGATCGGTCTCATCCATCGCGGGTTTTCTTCCTATGGCAACACCGAATTCCGGAACGCACCGATGTGGCATCTTGCGATCGAGATGAAACGACGCAATCCCGGCATGATGATCATCAACGACCCCTCCCATATCTGCGGAAGGCGGGATATCCTGTTGGATGTTGCGCAGAAAGCGATGGACCTAGACTTCGACGGACTGATGATCGAAAGCCACATCGATCCCGACAGTGCATGGAGCGATGCGAAGCAGCAGGTGACACCCGCACGCCTTGAGGAGATGCTGGATGCGATCAAATGGAGGGTGGAAGACGTCAGCTCCGAAAGCTTTCATGCCGCACTCGACAAACTCCGTGAACAGATCAACCATGTGGATGACGAACTGATGGATCTGCTCGCACAACGGATGCGCATAGCCGAAAAAATAGGGGAGTATAAACGCAACAACAGCGTCACGATCCTGCAGACGAACCGCTGGAATCAGATCCTCGACAAGTCCTTTCAAAAGGCGGATAAGATCGGACTCAGCCGCGACTTCGTGACCAAGTATCTTGACGCGGTCCACATGGAGAGCATCAACCGACAAAACAGGATCATGAACAGCTGATATCAGGGCTGCCTATCCGCCAAAACCATGCATACATGACCAAGACCTTTCTCTATGCACACGTGATCTGGGCTGTCCGCCAGCAGGAATCACTGCTGACCAAAACCGTTAGGGTTGTGCTGAATGCGCATCTGCAAAAGTCGGCAGAAGAGAAAGGCGTAAAGGTATTGCATGTGAGCGGATACACTGACCACATGCATGTGCTGCTGCATCTCCACCCTGCACAGAATGTCGCTCAGGTGGTGCGTCAGCTGAAGGCGGAGAGCACTGACTGGCTGAATGCCACGAAACTGCTGCCGGTGCATTTCGAGTGGGACAACGATTTCGCCGCCTATTCGGTGAGTCCGAATGTGCTCAAGCAGGTCATGGAATATTTCGACCGGCAGGATGAATACCACAAGTTGAAATCTTTTGATTCGGAGATGGAAGTCTTCGGTAAACTCCAGTCAGGACAGGTCTGATAAACCGCATCAACATGAACAATCCCGTTTCATACCGATTTTCCGCAAGCACTGTGCACTATCATTTCAGTGAGCGACTCCAGGACCTGCAGAAGCTGGTGGCGAAGGACCGCACGGTGATCATAACCGACGATAACGTGTTCGACCATCACAAGTCGCGGTTCAGGGGATGGAATACGATCGTACTGCGACCCGGCGAGGCGTACAAGGTGCAGGCGACGGTCGACTCTATCATCAGTCAACTCATTGCCTTGCAGGTCGACAGGCAGTTCACGCTTGTTGGTGTCGGCGGCGGCGTGGTCACCGACCTTACTGGCTATGTCGCCTCCGTGTACATGCGCGGCATATCGTTCGGATTCGTGCCGACCACCGTGCTTGCGATGGTGGATGCATCCATCGGAGGGAAGAACGGCATCGACGTGGGCCCATATAAGAATATGGTGGGTGTCATTCGTCAGCCATCCTTCATCCTCTACGATTACGATCTGTTGAAGACGCTTCCGGATGCACAGTGGTCGGATGGTTTTGCAGAGGTCATCAAGCACGCATGCATCCGCGATGCGGCAGCCTTCAGGATGCTGGAATCCACAGACCTTGCAGCACTGAGGCGAGACAAAGAGGGGCTGCAGGCACTCATCCAGCGGAATGCGCGCCTGAAGAGCGGTATCGTAAAAAAGGACGAGTTCGAGAAGGGCGATCGCAAGCTGCTGAATTTCGGCCATACGCTCGGGCACGCGCTTGAAACGCAATATGCGCTTTCGCACGGACAGGCAGTCGCCATCGGAATGTATCATGCCTGCCGGTTTTCGGAAGCGCATCTTGATTTCAGTGAAACGGACCGGGTGGCCCGCGTACTGGGTCAGTATGGACTGCCTTCAGACGCGGTCTTCGATGCCGACAAGGTGCTTGGCATCCTGCAGATGGACAAAAAACGCGTCAGCAAGGAGATCAATTACATCCTCTTGCAGAAGATCGGCAAGGCCGTGATCTGTCCATTACCCCTTGCGACGATCGGTAAATGGGTCCGCAAGGCGGGGGTCGGAAAGCATAAAAAAGCGATGCCTGAAAAATAAATATGAATCCAGGTTGCCATGCAAAGCCGCCGGAACCGGCCTTCATAGGCATCCGCAGCGGCCACAACCTTTCATCACGGCATCCCCGGTAAAATGAATGCAACCAAATGAACGTAACAATATATCCCTCCGGCGTGTCCGGCAGTGTCATGTCCCCACGGTCGAAAAGCTCCATGCAGCGTGCCTGTGCGGCGGCTTTATTGCGAAAGGGCAGAACGGAGATCCGGCTTCCCGGCACCAGCAACGACGACAAGGCCGCGCTGGATGTCATACAGAAGCTGGGTGCGATCGTCGACACGGAAGCTGACCGGATTTTGGTGAGCAGCCAAGGTGTGGAGCCGCTCTCGGATGTCATCCATTGCGGGGAGAGCGGACTGGGCATCCGAATGTTCACGCCCATCGCCGCGCTTTGCGACAAGCCGCTTCGGATCACGGGCTCCGGAAGCCTGGTGACAAGACCGATGCATTTCTTCGACGGGATATTTCCCTTACTGTCCATCGATGTGCAGTCTACCGACGGGCATCTTCCTTTGCAGGTGAAAGGGCCGCTGAAGCCTGCGGATATCCGCGTGGACGGATCGCTCAGCTCACAGTTCCTGACAGGGCTTCTCATGGCCTATTCCGCGGCAGCTGCGAGTGGCGTGAC
>CAJBPC010000775.1 GCA_903957405.1 uncultured bacterium
AAAATGCATCAATCCGAACTCCCTGCCGGTTCTCCGTTGACCGTGAGTGTCCATGAGATGGTCGCACCGGCCCGGCGCAAGGTCTCCGCCACCGAGCAGTATTTATCTATCGAAAGGCTTACGGCACGGAATGCCTTGCCGGGTTCGACTTCTCCAGTGATGCTGACAAGCAACCGAACAGAAGACCATAGCGAGAGATCCCCGCCTTTCTCCCGCTCACCATCCACTGCGATCTCCAATCCCTTCATCTGCTGCTTTTGCTTCTTAAGGATGCTCACGATGTCTACCCCACTGCACCCGCACAACGCGGCAAGAACCGTCTGCATCGGCCGAAAACCTGTTCCTCCCCCGCCCTGGTCGACAGGAATGTCAAGGCGCATCGTATGTCCGCCCTCATCGATAATGTCAAAACCGTAATCCGGGTCAGTGAGTGCGGCATGTATCATGGGCATAGTAAAGGGTTTTAAACGAAGATACGATGCAAAGGGCATAGTCCTTTTGAGGCGCGCCGGTCATATCGCCGAAAAACAGAATGTGAAAAAGATGTTGCCGCTTTTTATGCTCCGTTCTGCTGCTGCGTTTTTTCCTGACGCGGGATTTGGTTATTTTCACCATTATTGTCAGGTATGTGAACCTGCATTCTTTTCACCCTAAAAATTCATACCATGTTTTGGTTCCTAGGTTTATTCGATCCCGGATGGAGGGATTTTTCCGTTAGAGTTTCCAATACGGAGGTAACGATCCTCTGGATATTGGCCGCCGTGCTGGGCGCTATCGCATATCATTTTTTCTTTGCACGCAAAGCCACCGTCTCGGTAGCCCATGTGTCGCGACTTGAAATCATGGAGAAAGAGCTTCAGGATGAACGTTCCCGTCATCTAAAGATAAAAGGGCAGCTCGATGCGGCATTGTCGAAATCCAACTCTTTCGCGGCTGCGGCTCACGAGTTGGAGAAGTTGAAAGCGCGCATGCAGGAGTTGCAGAAGGAACTCAATCAGGTGCATGAAATGTCAGGCAAATTTAAACTTGACTATGAAAATGAACATGCGAAAGTGACATCGATGATCGTCGATCACTCCGAGGTCGAGGCACTGCGCAATCGGGTTCGGAATCAGGAAAAAGACCTGCAGCGCTCGAACGTAGAACTGGCCTCATGCAAAACAGAACTGAACGCGGCCCTGACCGAAAAGCTGAGGCTCTCCGCCGCCCTGGATGAAAGCCAGATGATTGACCTGAACAATCGCAATGCAAAGTTGGAAAACGACCTTCAGAGCAGCCGTTTGATGGTGATGAAATACCAGTCGGATGTTGCAAGGATGGAGGAGGACAGAAAGAGAGAAGCCGCCGGCATTCCGGGTGCAGACCAGACAAAAAACGAAGCCGCCATCGCAACGCTGACAGATGAGAATAAAAAACTCAAGGAAAAGGTAGCTCAGACGACAAAAGCCCTCGAAGAGTGTAAAAGTCTACCCAAAGCTTCGTTGGAGAAGAAAATCATCCGAAAAGCGGTTGACATGGCACCGGTAGCGGAGGCGATCGCTCCTGCAACTGAACCTGTGGCAGAACCGGCAGTTGAAGCCGTGGTGGCTCCTGCACCTGAACCTGAGGCGGAACCTGTAGTCGAAGCCGCGGTTGCTCTTGCACTTGAACCTGAGGCGGAACCGGTAGTCGAAGCCGTGGTGGCTCTTGCACCTGAACCTGTGGTTGAAGCCGTGCCTAAGACAGCTGACGACCTTAAGCGGGTAGAAGGCATCGGGCCCAAGCTGGAAGAAATATTGAACAGCCATGACATATTAACCTTCAGTCAGCTCGCAGCAACAAAAACAGAAGACCTGCAGGCCATCCTGGATAAGGCGGGCGAAGCATACCGCATACATAATCCCGGCACATGGCCTCAACAAGCCCAGTTGCTGGCGGAAGGCAGGATCGAGGAATTCGAGAAACTCACAGATGAACTGAAGGGCGGAAGAAGAGTCGATTGACTTTGATCTGCCGATCAGGAACAAAACAGCCGGGACGATGATCGTTTCCGGCTGTTTTGTTTAATCGGTTGGAAGAAGCCCACCTATTCATGCGGTGGATGTCATCTTTTCGATACAGACCTCCAAACGCTCCCTCCAGGGTTTCAACCGGATGCCATAAACACGGGAGATCTTTGATTTATCCATCACACTGTACATCGGTCTTTTCGCCGGGGTGGGATATGATGTGGTTGGAATGGCCCGTACCTCACAGGGGCTCTTCAGGATCTGTGCGATCGCCACCGCAAACTGGTGCCAGTTGATATCGCCGTCGTTGCTGAAATGGTAGATCCCCGGCTCATGGATACCCGAGGTAGCCATATCGAGGATGCATTCAGCCAGATCCACCGCGTATGTAGGCGATCCCCATTGATCATCGACCACCCCTACAAATGGCTTCTCACCCATGAGCCGCAACATGGTCTTGACAAAATTCTTTCCTTCGTGATGGTACAACCATGAGGTCCGGATGATCACGGATGAAGGATTATAGCGCATGGCCTGGCGTTCTCCTTCCCTTTTTGAAGCGCCATAAACGCTTTGCGGATCGGTTCCGTCGTCTTCGCGATAAGGTGTCGACGCGGATCCACTGAAAACATAATCCGTGGAGACATGCATGAACTTCGTCCCATGCGCCCCGCATACTGCTGCCAGAACGCCAACCGCTTCCGCATTGACCTGAAAGGCCAGCTCGGGCTCTATTTCCGCCTTGTCGACAGCGGTATATGCGGCACAGTTGATGCAAATGTCGGGTTGTATCGCCCGGAAGAAATTCCTGACCAGTTCGAAATGATGTATGGCAAGATCCTCCCGGGAGAGGAAGGTGAAATCCAATCCGGGG
>CAJBPC010000776.1 GCA_903957405.1 uncultured bacterium
ACATGCAAAAGCGCCTCGCAAAAGGGGCGGAGATAGATCCTGCCAACCGAAAGGCGAAGAACTCCATGATATTGGGGATTACCGCATTGGTGCTAGCCCTGATTCCGTGGTATACGATACTGGCAGCGATACCCTTGGGCATTATCGCGATCGTGAATGGTCAACATGCAAAAAAGATGGGTGCGAAAAAGGTGAACGGCACCGGATTCGGCATTGCCGCCTTGGGCGTTGTGCTTTTGTGGGTGCTGATCTCAGCACTCGTGGTGACGGCGCTTCTCATCGGCGGCTGATCTTCACCCGAAATACTTGAATAATACGGAACTCAACGCGTAGACCAGCGTGACTGCGAAGATGCCTTTTGCCGTCTCGTCCCGCTTGGTATTGATGTAGTAGGTGAATAAAGCAATGTTCAGTACGAGGCAGGGTATGCTGATGGCCGTCACGAGCTGCTTGTTGACCTGCAAGTAGTACAGGAAATCACTGAATCGATATACACTGAATTTCCAGAAATAATATCCGAAGAAACTCAGGACAGGCATGAACAGTCCAAGTACGATGCCCAGTTTGATGTTGTCTTTTTGAAATATCACCACTTATAGGTTTGCTCGATTTTAGCTTTCAGTTCGTAATTCGTAAGGTCGAATTGCACCGGCACGACACTGACGTAGTTGTGTTCAAGGGCCCATACATCAGTATCCTTTCCCTTGTCGAAATTCACGAATTTTCCCGTAAGCCAATAATATTTTCTGCCGGCGGGGTCGTTGCGTTCGTTGAATTCCTCCTCGTATTTGGCATAAGCCTGCCTGCAGGTACGGATGCCTTTGACCAAATCTTCACTCACATTGGGGATGTTCACATTCAGGCATAGGTGCTTGTCAGCCTTTGCCTTGAGCACTTTCTCCACAATGATCCTGGCGTATTTTCGGGCAGCGCTGAAGTCTGCCTCCAGGCTGAAATTGAGTAGTGAGAAACCGATTGACGGGATGTTCTCGATCGATGCTTCTATGGCAGCAGACATCGTTCCCGAATAGATGACATTTATCGAGTGGTTGGCACCATGGTTGATGCCGCTGAGGCAGATGTCAGGCTTGCGGTGCAGGATCTTGTCATGTGCGATCTTGACGCAGTCAACGGGCGTTCCACTACAGCTCCACGCCTCCACACCATCCATCAGTGTCACCTGATGCAGCCGCAATGGCGATCCGATCGTGATCGCATGACCCATGCCCGATTGTGGTTTGTCTGGTGCCACCACGACGATCTTGCCAAGGTCCCTCACGGCCTCCACGAGGTTCCGGAGCCCCGGTGCCGTTACCCCGTCGTCATTGGTGATGAGTATGACAGGCTCTTCCTTTTTCTTGCTTTTTGAATTCACTTTCTGTGATGGCATAGACTGATCTGAATTATATCCAATGTTACGATGCAAAGTAACGCCGATTAATGGAGTGGAGGATCAAAAAAATAGTCGAAAAAATTTGTCAGACTAAATTTTTTAGTAATTTGCATACCAAAATCATTAGTATGTCACAGTCCCTCGCAGGTCAGAACCTGAAATACCTAAGGAAACTCAGGGGTTTCACCCAGGAGGAATTTGCCGGAAAGCTGAATATCAAGCGGTCATTGCTGGGTGCATATGAAGAGGAACGTGCGGAGCCACGCCTTGAAGTGCTGGAGGCGGTGAGTGACTGGTTCAAAGTCTCTCTAGACGATCTTCTGCGGCGTGACTTGACGGAAGTGAAGGGTAACTACCTGAACAAGCGGAGGATGCAGAAGATGAATGCCGAGAACAATCTCATTTCATTTGTTCCTGTGAAAGCGGCCGCCGGATATCTGGCGGGTTATGCCGATGAGGAGTTCATCGATGAGCTTAATACCTTCACCTTGCCGATGCTTGGCGGCGGACAATACCGGGCTTTCGAGATCATTGGCGACAGCATGCTGCCGACCCCAAGTGGTTCGGTGATCGTGGGCCAGAAGGTGGTCAATGACCTCGAAGAGATCAGGAACAATCAGGCCTATATTGTGGTGAGCCGGAACGAAGGAATCGTCTACAAGCGCATTGTAAAGAACAATCGGGCAAAGAACAAGCTGACAATGGTCAGTGACAATCCTACCTATCAGCCCTACAACATCAACGCCGAAGACATCATCGAACTATGGCAGGCACAGATGGTCATCAGCAAGGTGGCCGTCCAGCAGCGCTGGGATATGGGCCAGCTGGCAAATATGGTGAGCAACCTCCAGGAACAGGTCACGAGCCTAAAACGCAAGATGAATTGATTCAGGCGGACCTCGCCGGAGTTAAAGTCCGTAAATCTCCTTGGCAGCCCTAAAGGTCTGACAGTGGGCCTCCACGATCACTTTGACATCTGGGGAATACCCTCCGCCCATGGATACGGCACATGGGATCCCCTTGCCATGCAGGGATTCAAACACATACTCATCTCTTTTTCTGGCACCTTCCAGGGTGACTTTCAATTTCCCAAACTTATCGGTGTCAAGGATATCGACGCCAGATAAATAAAAGGCAAAATCTGGCTTCACCATATCC
>CAJBPC010000777.1 GCA_903957405.1 uncultured bacterium
CGGGGAACCGCGGTTCATTGCTTTCACAGCTCAAAAACCTGCGCCGCAGGCTTAATTTCATCCGTCAGATGCAGGCATTCGGCACTTTCAGTTTTCTCCTGTGTGTGGCATGCATGTATTGCATCTACAATGGATGGGATAGGATCGCCAATGTCATCTTCGCGATGAGCCTTATAGCACTCCTCGTATCGCTGATCATATCGATCGTGGAGATATGGCTTAGCACAAGGGCTTTGGAAACCTTGCTCAGCGATGTCGAGGAGCTTGAAGATGGAAACCTGATCAGTAAGATGTTCCGCAAGGAATAGGAGTGGACGCCATGATCAATCCGGATCCGGGTCATCTGTGATGGGTAAGGTTTTCCTCCGAATGGATATGACGGGTTTTACGGAATGAGATGGCCTCATTCAGGCAGCGACTTTTTGTAAGTGCCGCCTGAATGGAGCGAATTCCTCAGTTTTTTATTTTTTTCTTCTCACCGATCTGCTGGCGCCACATCGCATAGTAGAGCCCTTTCTCTTCTAAAAGTGACAGATGGTCTCCCTGTTCTACGACCTCGCCTTGTTCCAGCACGTAAATGCGGTCTGCATGCATGATGGTCGACAGTCGGTGGGCGATGAGAATGGTTATCTGTTCCCGGTCAGCGGAAATGGCACGTATCGTACTCGTGATCTCCTCTTCTGTGATGGAGTCGAGTGCGGAAGTGGCTTCATCGAAGAGCAGTACACGCGGCTTCCGGAGCAATGCGCGTGCGATGGAAATGCGTTGTTTTTCACCGCCGGAGAGTTTTAGCCCTCCTTCACCGATCATGGTGTCCAGGCCTTTTTCCGCCCGTTGCAAGAGGGTGTGGCATGAAGCTTTTTCAAGGCTTTCCTGCAGTTGTTCCAGGGTTGCTGAGGGGTTCACGAAAAGCAGGTTTTCCCTGATCGATCCTGAGAATAGTTGGGTATCCTGTGTCACGAACCCGATTTGATTCCGGAGGTCATTGAAGTCGATGGTATCCTCATTCATTCCGTTGTAGAGGATCGCTCCTTCTTCGGGGCGGTACAACCCCACGAGCAATTTCATCAGTGTGGTTTTCCCGGATCCCGATGGTCCAACGAAGGCGATGGTCTCGCCAGCTTTCACACCGAAGCTGATCCCTTCGATGGCTTTCTGTGAAGCGGTTTTGTGTTTGAAACCGACGTTTTGGAATTCCAGGGTGTCGATGTCTCCGAGGTGTACTGGATTTTCAGGAGACGCTTCCGGTTTCTTCTCCATCAGTTTGTGATAGTTCTGTATGGAGGCCTCAGCCTCGCGGTAACTGAGTAGAATATTACCGATCTCCTGCAGTGGGCCGAAGATGAAGAAGGAAAAGAACTGCATGGTCACCATTTCATGCGGTCGCATGTGATCCTGAAATATCAGCCACATCAGGAGGAATAGGATCACCTGTCGCAGGGTGTTGACCATCGTGCCCTGTAGGAAACTTATGCTACGGATGCGTTTCACCTTGGTGAGTTCAAGTCCGAGGATCTTGTAGGTGTTGGCATTGAGTCGCATGACCTCCTGTTCCGTAAGGCCCAGGCTCTTCACCAGTTCTATGTTTCGGAGGCTTTCCGTGGTGGAACCTGCCAGAGAGGTCGTGCTGTTCACGATGTTCCGCTGGATCGTCTTTATCTTTCGGCTCAGCACGTTGGTGACGGCCGACAGGACCAGGATGCCCACCACGTAAGCGATCATCACCGACCAGTGTATGTAGATGGCGGCGTACGTGAATACGAATACGACGCCTACCAGGATGGCAAAGAGTGCGTTGATGAAGTAGTTGATGAACTTTTCGGTATCGGTCCGCACTTTGGTCAGTATGCTGAGCGTCTCACCGCTTCGCTGATCTTCGAATTCCTGGTAGGGGAGTTTCATGGCATGCTGCAGGCCTTCAGTGAATACACTGGCACCGAATTTCTGCATGATGACATTTGCGAAATAATCCTGGAAGTTTTTGGCGATGCGGCTGATCATCGCCGTACCCATTGATAGGATCAGCAGGAATAGCACGCGCTTGGTGTAGGTTTCCCAGCTCGCACCATCACCGGATTTTCGGTCATCGATAAGGTCTTCCGCGACCTTTATGATTTTTCCGAAAACGATGGGATCGAAAAGGGAAAAGACTGTATTTATGGCTGCGAGCAGCAGTGTGAAGGCTATGAGTCCCTTGTAGGGTTTCAGGTAGCGCAGTAAAATCCTCATTGAAGTGTTCATATTCCATGCAAAGAAACGGAGAACCTTGAGCTTATGCGTAAAAACATCAGTTTTTACGAAAAGCCCATTTTCCCATTTCCTTCCAGGAGGCCTTCTTTCCGTACATCAGGATACCGGTACGATAGACTTTCCCTGCAAACCACGTAGTCATCAGGAAGCCACCGATGAGCAGCAGCATGGATAGGCCGAGCTGCCAGTACGGCACGGTTTCCGGGACACCGAACGGGATGCGCCCCATCATCACGATGGGGGAGGTGAAAGGAATGATGCTGGCCCATACCGCCATGGCACTGTTCGGATTGTTCAGGCTGCTGGAGAGGATGATGAACCCGAAAATGATCGGCATCGTGATCGGCAGCATGAGTGACTGGGCTTCCTGCGGGTCTTCGTTGATCACGCTTCCGATCGCGGCGAACAGGGACGCATAGAAGAGGTAGCCACCAAGGAAATAGAATAAAAAGCAGAAGATGATGAGTCCCCAGTTGACTCCTTCCATGATCTGTGATTTCGCTTCGAGGAACTTGACGGCCATATTGTCATTTGGCATGTTCTGCATTTGTGACGGATTGTTCCTCGCCATCTCCATGATCTCTGCCGGCACGAACAACTGCAGGGTGGTCATCAATAACATGATGAGTCCGATCCATAAGAGGAATTGTGTCAGCCCCACTCCGGCGATGCCGATGATCTTTCCCAGCATGAGTTCGAACGGCTTGCAGGAGGATACGATCACTTCCGCGATACGATTTGTTTTTTCTTCCATCACGCCACGCATCACCATGGAGCCGAAGATGAACATGGTGATATAGATCAGGATACCGCTGCCGAAGCCTATGCCGTATGCCAGTCCGGCATTTGATTCTTTAGTTTTTCCTTTTTCTCCGGATATTTTATTGTTCAGTCGTGCATGACTATTGCTGGCGCGTGAGATGGAATCCAGCATGCTCTTGTCTATGCCGTTTTCTTCCAGCAGATGGTTCTCTATGGCCTTGTTCAGCTGGTGTTCGATGTATTCTTTGGGCGTAAGGCCTAACTGCTTTTTCGACAGCAGTTCGTAGTCCCGCGCGTTATTGCCTTCCGGGAGATAGAGTATCCCATCGTACCCTTTCAGGATATAGTTGCTGCTGTCTACGCCGGATGTGAAGTCGAAAGCCACTTTCGAGCTGTCGCTGCGCAGGTATTTTGAGAAATAGCCCGGGTCGTTGACCACTGCGATTTTTTGCATATCGACAGACTGCACTGCGAAGAATACCGATCCGAAGATGAACAGGATCATCATGATCGGCAGCAGAAAAGTCGACAGGATGAAGGTTTTGTTCCTGACACGGGTCAGGTACTCTCTCTCTATGATGATGCGTATCTTGCCCACTGGGTTTGATTTAAGGTTTTATGCTAATGTGTGTCAGTTGAATTGCCTGGCTGTTGGAGTGCCTTCCACGAGCCGGATGAATATGTCGTTGAGTGAAGGAAGGATCTCGTTGAACGAGTGAATAACAAGTCCCAGTTGCATGAAATGCTGCAGGATATCGATTGTGGAGAATCCTTCTTCCTTTTTCAGGATGAGTTCATGGTCAGTCC
>CAJBPC010000778.1 GCA_903957405.1 uncultured bacterium
AGGCCGCTTTCAACATGTGCGGCTTTGCGGCCCCCAAAATGGATAAGGTAAGGATCGGATTCATTGGTCTTGGCATGCGCGGACCGGGTGCCGTTGAGAGGATGTCGTTCATAGA
The DNA here is from genome assembly GCA_903957405.1 of uncultured bacterium. GTDB lineage: Bacteria > Bacteroidota > Bacteroidia > Chitinophagales > Chitinophagaceae > Pollutibacter. The sequence continues at coordinate 116 of CAJBPC010000778.1, forward strand.
AGGCGTCGAAATAAAGGCATTATGCGACAAACTCCCTCAGCGAGCGGAGAAAGCCAACGATATCCTCGTGAAAGCCGGTCTTCCCAAAGCCGTGGTCTACAGCGGGGAAGAGGGATGGAAGGCACTATGCGAACGCAAAGATCTGGATCTGGTGTATATCTGCACCCCATGGCATCTGCACACACCCATGGCGGTTTATGCCATGAAGAACGGCAAACATGCGGCTACGGAAGTCCCGGCTGCAAAGACCATCGAGGAATGCTGGCAGTTGGTGGAAACATCGGAAAAGACGAGGCGGCATTGCATGATGCTGGAAAACTGCTGCTATGACTTCTTCGAAATGCTCACGCTGAACATGGCGCGCAACGGGGTCTTTGGCGAGGTGCTGCACGCTGAAGGCGCCTATATCCACGACCTCGGCCGCGATTACCTGTTCAATAAAAAAGGCTACGAAAACATGTGGCGGCTGAAAGAGAACCAAGGGAAATACGGTAGCCTTTACCCAACGCATGGTCTAGGCCCCGTGGCCCAGTGCATGAATGTCGGCCGCGGAGACCAGATGGACTACCTGGTGAGCATGACAACCGATGATTTCACCCTGGCACCCCTCGCAAACGAAATGGCGGAAAAAGATGAATTCTTCAAACCCTTCACCGGTAAATCTTACAGGGGGAACATGAATAATACCACCATCCGCACGGTCAAGGGCAAGACCATCCTTATCCAGCATGACATATCCTCACCCCGGCCCTATTCAAGAATACACCTCGTCAGCGGCACAAAAGGCGCCGCCAGCAAATGGCCATCCCCGCAACGCATCGCACTTGGTCACAGCTGGCTGAAAGACGCGGAATATAAAGCCCTGGAAGAAAAATACACCCCACCCATCATCAAACATATCGGTGAGATCGCCAAGAGTGTCGGCGGGCACGGCGGCATGGATTTCATCATGGACTGGAGAATGATCGATTGTCTGCGCAACGGATTGCCACTGGACCAGGATGTTTACGATGCAGCAGCCTGGAGCGCCATCGTTCCGCTCAGTGATGCATCGGCAAAGTCACGATCCAGATCGATCGACATACCGGATTTCACAAAAGGCTCATGGAAAACCAACAAGCCTCATGACCTCACACTTGATGGTGGAGGGAACACGGGTGTCAGAAAGAAACCGGTATAGGGCTTCACGGGAAGATACAGTATGACCACGTCAAACGGAAAAGGGGAACCTCAGAGCATTCAGCTCAGGAGCGTTCCCCTTCTGCGTATCGAACCGATCGATGGTCAATATGTGAGCAGGTTGAGCAACCAGTCGGGGTGGATCCCGAGTGCGATCACCAGGATGGCCGCCACGAGCAGTGTCGCCTTGAACACGCCGCCGGTGCGCATGCCCGTGTTGGCCCCTTCCTTGAAGAACATGGATTGTATCACCTTGAAATAATAGTAGATACTCACGGCAGCGCAGAGCACAGCCACGATGACTAGCCAAAACATGTTGCCGTTCTTCAATGCGGCGACGAGCATGTAGTATTTGGCGAAGAAACCGGCCGTAAGGGGAATGCCCGCGAGGGACAACAAGAAAACGGTAAGCATCACGGACAGGAAAGGCTCATGCTTCGATAGTCCGTTGAACCCCTCGAAAGTGTAGTCTTTCATCCGCACGAGTACGGCGAATATACCGATCGTAGCGAGGCTGTAGGCCGCAGCGTATAAGATCAATCCCTGCTTCCCGGTGCTGTTGAGTGCAAATAATGCCAGCATCATGAAGCCTGCCTGAGCGATGCTAGAATAGGCGAGCATGCGCTTCACGCTCTGCTGGAAAACAGCGGTGATGTTTCCGATCAGCAGCGTCGCAGCGGTGATGATCGCGATGAGCAGCTGCCACTGGACATGCATCTTGCCGAATGCATTCTCGAAGAGGCGAAGGAACGCGAAGAAAGCCGCGGCTTTCACGATCGTGGCCATGAAGGAAGTGAACACCGTGGGTGTGCCGTCATAAACATCGGGCGTCCAGAAATGAAAGGGAGCCGCTGACACCTTGAATGCCATGGATATCATCAAAAGGACCAACCCTGCGGTCGTGAGCGGAGAGACTGCTGCCATACCCAGGTTGATGCCATCGGTGAAGAAGGTCCCGTGTGCACCATACAACAGGGCGATACCCATCAGCATCAATCCCGTGGAAAAGGTTCCCATGAGGAAGTACTTTAGTCCGGCCTCGTTGCTTTTGAGGTTTCGCTTATCGCTTGCGGCAAGGATGTACAAAGGGATCGTCATGATTTCTATACCGATGAACAACATCAGCAGGGTCTTGAAAGCCGCTACGATGGATACCCCCGTGAGGACGAAAAATATGAGTGCATAGTAGTCTGACACCTGATCCCCCACGTCTTTCATGTCGGGTCCGGAGAGGATGAAATACAAAAGGGTGCAGACGAACATCACCATCATGAACACAAGGCTGTAGGGCGCGAAGGACATCATCCCAGAGAGGTTGATGCTGAAGAACTGAACTCCGACAAATTCGAGCCACGCCGCGATGGTCAGCAGGATGATGCCGATGATGGCCATTACCCCGTGGTTGCGGGTGTTGCGGGTGACGACTCCCGTGTACATCATCACCACTCCCCATAAAGCCGATAAGATGATCGCATTCATATGAACCTTTCAAGCGTTATTTAGTCTGTATCCTGTTCAGGATGATATCTGAAGTGTTTTCCACTAGCCTGAACATCGGTTCAGGATATATGCCCACCATGAAGATCAGCACCACGATGACGGAGAGCACGATGCGTTGATCTTTCCCGATATCGCGCATGGTTTCCGTCAGTATGTTGGTATTCCCGTAAAATACGTGCTTGATCATATTCAGTGTGTATACAGCTGACAGGATGATGCCGATCCCCGCCACTGCAGCGTACCAGCTGTTGAATTTAAACAGTCCGCTGAACATCAGAAACTCTCCCACGAACGCGTTTGTAAGCGGAAGGGCCACATTTGCGAGCGCGATGATGACGAGGAATATGGTGAGTGTCGGAGCTTTCTGAGCGATGCCGCCCAGCTCAGAGATCTTCCGGACGCCGAGCTGCCGTTCAATGAGCTCGATGACGATCCACATGCCGATGATGTTGATGCCGTGGCTGAACATCTGCACCAGGGCCCCGTGCCAGGCATCCTGCTGCAGGGAAAAAATGGCCGCACACATCAGCCCGATGTGGGCGATGGATGAATAGGCGACGAGTCTCTTCAGGTCGTCTTGCCGCATCGCCATGAGCGATGCATACACGACCCCGATGACGGAGAAGCCGATGATGATGTTGTCATAATCCGCGATGACGTCCGGGAAAACAGGCAGCAGCCAACGCATCAGTGCGAACACGCCCATCTTCACCATGATGCCGCTGAGTACCATCGTGACGGGGGTTGCAGACTGTTCATAGGCATCAGGCTGCCAGGTATGGAACGGAAACACCGGCATCTTGATCGCAAACGCGATGAAAAACATCCAGAATAACCAACCCTGCTCGCCGACAGTCAGCTCCGCCCGATAAAAGGAAGCCAAGGCGAAAGACTGGTCAGGGGTCTTCAGATAGACGTAGAGTATCCCGACAAGCAGCAGCAGCGAACCGACAAACGTATAGATGAAAAACTTGAAAGCCGCCTGGATCCGTTTCTCCCCACCCCACATGGATGCCAGAAAATACACCTGTATCAGCGCGAGTTCCCAGAAGAAATAAATCGTAAGCGCATCCAGCGCCATGAACACCCCCATCAGACCTGCCTGTGCAATGAGCATCAAACCATAAAAAACATTCGGCCTGCGGTAGCTGCCGCGTGAGCTGGCCGCGAAAATAAGCGGGAATGATATCGCGTTTAGCAGGCAGAGGATCCAGGAGATGCCGTCGAGGGACAGCGTGAAGCTGCTGCCCAATAAGGGTAGCCATACATAGCTTACCTGGGTGAGTGCGAAATGCTCGCTGCCCGTGAACAGAAGACTGGTACCCGCCACCACCAGGGTGAGGATGGATGACAACATGGACCATGCTTTCGCCCTTTCGCCCTGTTTCAGCATGAAGGTGACGATGCCGCCAATGAGCGGAAGCCAGATGAGCAAAGCCGGAAAATTATCAAACGCTGATAACATAAGTGTGCCTCTTTTTTATGACTTCCAGAACAACTGAATGATGAAAAACAGTATGGTGACCGTCACCATGATCAGTATGTATGATCCAACCTGTCCACTCTGCAGCAGACGAAGCTGTCGCCCTCCGCTTTGCACCGCCTTTCCGATCCCATTGACAAATCCGTCGATGACGACTTTTTCAACGGTGGAAGAAAGGAATCCCGAAAAGGCTTTCAGAGGCTTGCTGATGAGGAATTCGTAGCATTCATCGACATACCATTTCCGCTCGAGTATCCGCGACAAACCCGTTGACGCCTCATCCCGGAACTGGTAACGGCCATAGGCCCTGATCGCAAAAAATATGATCGCGGCTACCGCGACCACGATGCCGCCCATGAGCGCCAGCTCGGTGTTGTGAGGGAGGTGTGTGAGGGACGCCGCACCCTGATTTTTGACATCAAGCACTGGTGCCAGGTAGGTTTTGAGGCGATGTGCGTCCTTCATGAACACTTCCGGAATGCCGACCAAACCGCCAAAGACCGACAGCAATGCAAGTACCACTAGAGGAATGGTCATGGCCTTCGGACTTTCGTGCAGGTGTGACGCCATTTCAGCCGTTCCCCTGAAACGTCCCTGGAAAGTCATGGCATATAGCCTGAACATGTAAAATGCCGTCATCAGCGCGGCGATCACACCGAGCACATAATAGACGGGATTCTTCAGCAATGCGGCCGTCAGGATCTCATCTTTCGAAAAGAAGCCGGAGAACGGCGGGATGCCGGCGATCGCGAGGCAAGCCAGCAGAAATGTGATATGTGTGACGGGCATGAATTTCCGGAGACCGCCCATCCTCCGTATGTCTTGCTCATGGTGCATGGCATGGATCACGCTTCCCGCTCCAAGGAACAACAAGGCTTTGAAGAAGGCATGTGTCATCACATGAAAGATCGCGCCGGTATATGCGCCTACTCCCAGCCCGAGAAACATGAATCCCAGCTGGCTGACAGTGGAGTATGCAAGTACTTTCTTGATGTCGTTCTGCCGTATGGCGATCGTAGCGGCAAACAAGGCCGTGGCCAAACCGATGATGGCGATGACCGTCTGCGTGATGGGGGCGAAGTCGAACAGCACATGGCTCCGGGCGATCATGTAGATGCCTGCGGTGACCATCGTGGCAGCGTGTATGAGTGCGGAAACCGGCGTCGGACCCGCCATGGCATCCGGCAGCCAGGTGAACAGGGGTATCTGTGCAGACTTGCCGGTAGCCCCCAAAAACAACAGGAGTGTGATGCCGGTCAGCACCGCTGCTGGCACGTCGGGAGCCTGTGCGAAGACTTCAGAGAAATTCGCACTGCCGAAGCGCTGGATCATCCAGAACACCGCCAACAGAAACCCGAGATCTCCGATCCGGTTCATGACGAATGCCTTCTTCGCGGCATCGTTGTATGCATTGTTCTTGTACCAGTAACCGATCAGAAGGTAAGAACAAAGACCGACGCCCTCCCATCCGATAAACATCACCACGTAGTTTGACCCGAGCACCAACAGGAGCATGGAGAAAACGAAGAGATTCAGATAGGCAAAATATCGGGCGTAATGCATCTCGCTTTCCTCGTGCATGTATGCCGTAGAATAGACATGGATCAAAGTGCCCACTCCCGTGATGATGAGCAGAAACAGGGCGGACAGCTGATCCACCTGGAATGAAAAAGGTATGTCGATCTTTCCGGTGTTGATGAAATCGAACAGCGTGACGACCTGCGGTGTGAAATCGACAGCCCGGGTTTCATGGAAGATCAGCAGGCTGAGCACGAAAGATGCCAGCACTGAACCTACGCCAATGAAGGAGGCGACGGCTTTGGAGAGCGCGTTACGCCCAAGTCCGTTGAGCAGAAATCCGACAAGCGGAAATAGCGGAACCAGATAGATCAGTTTACTCATAGCTTGTCCGGGTCACCCCGTGTTTTTTCAATTCAACACCTATCACGTTAATGCAGATCAATATTCAGCAACTCCCCTATCAATGCTTCAGTCTGTTCAGGAAGTTTATATCCACCGAGTGTATGTTCCGGTACATCATCACGATGATGGCGAGCCCTACCGTCACCTCCGCAGCAGCCACAACCATGATGAAGAACACGAACAACTGCGCTTCAGTACCCGCCGTGCTGCCGGGATCGAGCGCTAAACCGGCCAGATGGTGCATCTTTGAAAATGCCACCAGCAAAAGATTCACCGCATTGAGCATGAGCTCGATGCACATGAACACCACGATCGCATTCCTGCGGGTGAGCACGCCTGCGATACCGATGCAGAACAATGCGACAGACAGAAAAATGTAATAATTGACCGGCATGGTTACTTGTTTGCGTGTGCGGTTCCGGATCCTGTGGCAGTATGCCCGTGGGTCCGCTCCCCGCATCAAAAAATATCAGATACTCTTATGTTAAAAATCCCCTCCCGGGGCCCGTTGATTGCTGCTCAGTTCTTCTTCCCGATCAGCACGGCACCCACCATTGCGCTCAGGAAAAGCACGCTGCTGAGTTCGAATGCGACCACATAATCGGTGAATAACACCTTCCCCAATTGGCTGATCAGACCGATGCTGCCTTCCGCGCCTTCCAATCCCTTCGAACGCAGCTCCGTATCCCTGAGCGCAGCAACCAATACCAGCATGAGCGACCCGCTCGCGACGGCACCGGCCATCTTCATCCATTTGTTCTTCTGGGGTTCGGTATCCGCATTCATGTTCATCAGCATGATCACGAACAGAAAAAGCACCATGATGGCACCGGCGTAGACGATCATGTTCACGATCGCGAGGAACTGCGCATTCATCAAAATATAATGTCCGGAAATCGCGAAGAACACCAGGATCAACCACAGCACGCTGTGCACCGGGTTCCTGCTGGTGACCATCATCAATGCACTCAGAATGGCGAGTGCGGATAAAAACCAGAAAAGTATTTCTGTCGTGCTCATGTCTCTCGTTATGCGGTGACGTCCTTACGGACCTTTTCTTTCCTGTCTTCGATCTGACCTTTCGCCAATGAAAAATCTCCGGGTTCATTCTTCGGATCCGGGATCAGCAGGTCAGGCTTGCCATAAATGAATCCCTTGCGGGTGAAGTTCGCCGGTGCGAAAGTCTCTGACAGGTAGATGGCATCTTTGGGACAAGCTTCTTCACACAGCCCGCAAAAAATGCAGCGGAGCATGTTGATCTCATACCGTGCCGCGTATTTCTCTTCCCGGTACAGGTGCTCCTCGCCTTTCATTCGTTCAGCAGCCTCCATCGTGATGGCCTCTGCTGGACAAGCCACGGCACAAAGTCCGCAAGCCGTACACCGCTCCCTGCCCTCTTCGTCCCGGTTAAGCACATGCAGTCCTCTAAACACCGGGCTGAATGGCCGTTTTTCCTCCGGATACTGTATGGTGGCCTTCTTTTTGAAGATATGGCGGAGCGTGATCCACATCCCATTCATGATGTTTGGGAGGTAAAGCCGCTCCATGAAATTCAAGGGCTTTAGGTCAAGCACCTTGGCTCTGTTCGTCAATGGTTGCATCATGTATCGCTTTAGGTCGCCGCCACAGGCAGGCAAAAGTATTTTTGTTTGTTGTTTTTCCCAACTTTATTCACAGGCACTATTTGTCGAACAACAGGATGACAATCCCGGTGATCAGCATATTGAACAATGCGAGGGGGATGAGTTTTTTCCACCCGAGTTCCATCAACTGGTCGTATCTGAACCGGGGAATCGTCCACCGAACCCACATGAACAGGAATAAAAAGAAGACGATCTTCGCCAGCAGCATCAATACGCCCAGGATCGCAACCAGGTTATTCCCCAGCGTTTCTCCAAGATGGGTTTCATTGACAAAGGGTATGTCGTACCCCCCGAAGAATAGCGTCGCCATCACAGCGGAGGAAACGATCATGTTGATATATTCGGAGAACAGAAAAAACCCAAGCTTCAGCGAAGAATACTCCTGATGGTAACCCATGTTCAGTTCACTCTCCGCTTCCGGAAGATCGAAGGGCGTTCGATTGCACTCTGCAAAGACGCATACCAAAAATATCAGGAATCCCAGCGGTTGCACGAACACGTTCCATCCCAGGAATCCGCCCCAAGCACCATTCATTTGGGCCTTTACGATCTCACCCAGGCTCATGGTGCCCGTGATCATCAGCAAAGCGATCAGGCTCAGCCCCATGGCGAGCTCATAGGAGATGATTTGTGACGCGCCCCGGATCGCAGCGAGCAAGGAGAACTTGTTATTGGATGCCCAACCGCCGATCATGATTCCGAAAACACCGATGCTCACGACTGCGAACACATACAATACCCCGATGTTGGGGTCGGCGATCGTGAGGTCGACCTTCCTCCCGAACAACTCAAGCGAACTGCCCCAGGGGATCACGGCACTCGTGATCAGGGCTGTGAACATCGCTATAAAGGGACCGAGAATGAACAAGACGCGGTTTGATGAAAGGGGAATGATCTCCTCCTTGAAGAAAAGCTTGAGGCCATCGGCAAGGGGCTGCAGGAGTCCGAAGGGGCCCGCCCTGTTCGGGCCATGCCTGTCCTGCATGACACCCGCCACTTTCCTTTCCGCCAAAGTGGTGTACAAAGCGATTCCGAGCAGGGCAAACACCACGATGGCGATCATGGTCAACTTTTCCAGGAATATAGTCATATCTACAGAGAGGAGATGCATGCGAACGTATTTAGGACTTCTTGTCAACATTGAATGTCTCGGACGTAGCCGGGCCGGGTAGCTCACTGAGTGCAATGCCGGGTCGGTTCACCTCGCTCACGCTGTGGATGTCCATCAGCAGCTTGGGATCCCTTCCGGCATGAACGGCCTTGAATATCTCTTCCGGTTTCTTCAGTCCGGTATAATGACCTTGTGAAATGACCGAATGCCGGTCGACTTTCGTCGGTCCTTCAATGACCCAGTCACTGGTCTTTTTCTTGTCAAAGCGGCAGGTGTTGCAGATCCAGTCCTCGACCTCGCCCCACTGGTCCTTGCGCGCCGTCACCCGCAACACTTCGTCACCCCGCTGCCACAGCGTCACATGCCCCTTGCAGGTCGTGCACTCGCGGTGTGCATCAACGGGCTTGGTGAACCACACCCTGTTCTTAAAACGGAAGGTCTTGTCGGTCAGCGCACCGACCGGACAAACATCTATCACGTTTCCGATGAAATCGTTGTCCAGCGATTTTTCTATATGGGTGGCGATCTCCGAATGGTCTCCGCGGCTGAGTATTCCGTGCACACGCTTCTCCGTCAACTGATCCGCCACATACACGCACCGATAGCAAAGGATGCATCGGGTCATGTGCAGCTGGATGTAAGGGCCCAGATCATGTTTCTCAAAGGTCCGGCGGCTGAACTCATATCGTGTCCCTTCCTTCCCATGGTTATAGCTGAGGTCCTGCAGATGACATTCCCCTGCCTGGTCGCAGACGGGGCAATCGAGCGGGTGGTTGAGGAGCAGGAATTCCACCACTCCGTTGCGGGCATCCACGACCCTGTCACTGGTGATGTTCTTCACCTCCATGCCATCCATGACGCCGGTGCGACAGCTGGCGACAAGCTTCGGCATCGGACGGGGATCCGCCTCACTTCCCTTATTCACTTCCACAAGACAGGTCCTGCACTTGCCACCGCTGCCCTTGAGCTTGCTGTAATAGCACATCGCCGGAGGCGCCACGTCACCGCCGATCATCCGTGCGGCCTGCAGGATCGTCGTACCCTGCGGAACATCCACGGTGATGTTGTCGATGGTGACCTTTAGCATTTTGATATCTTCTGCCATATTATATTGATATGTTGCGCCAAGGGCTAAAGATGAACAGCCTAGGCGCAAATGTATGTTTCGTCTGGAGGACTTTTTCAAAACCCTCTCATTACATCCCTTACTGTCTGCAACCCAGCGCCGACGAGATCGCCTTCATCAGAAATTAAACGAAGGGATGACAAACCCGAAAGTCACTACATGGTCACTTCCCTTGCATCCGCATAGTGGGCCAATCCATAGTTGCGGCGCTGGCTTTCCTCCGGATGCAGCACATGCCATTCGAACTCATCGCGGAAATGCCGGATCGCCGCCGCCACCGGCCAGGCGGCCGCATCCCCGAGTGGACAAATGGTATTCCCCTCTATCTTCCGCTGGATATCCCAAAGCAGGTCTATATCACTCAACTTCCCTTTTCCATGTTCGATGTTGTGGAGGATCTTCTCCATCCATCCGGTTCCCTCCCTGCAAGGTGAACACTGACCGCAGCTCTCATGGCGGTAAAATCTTGCCAGGGTGAGCGTGTGGCGAACCACACACTGATCTTCATCCAATACAATGAAGCCGCCGGACCCCATCATGGATCCTGTCGCGAAACCACCATCAGACAGGCCTTCGTAGGTCATCATGCGGGTCTCCCCTTTCGCTGTCTTCAGCAAAAGGTTGGCAGGAAGAATGGGGACCGACGATCCCCCGGGGATGCAGGCTTTAAGTCTTTTCCCGTTGGGGATGCCGCCACAATATTGTTCTCCGTAGATGAATTCCTCTACCGTGATGGTCATGTCGATCTCATATACCCCTGGGCGTTTGATATTGCCGCAGGCGGATATGAGTTTGGTGCCGGTTGACTTTCCGACGCCGATCTTTGAGAACTCCTCCCCCCCGATATTCAGGATCGGCACAATGGCCGCCAACGTCTCCACATTATTCACCACCGTGGGGCAATCCCACAGCCCTTTCACAGCCGGGAAAGGCGGTTTGATGCGCGGATTACCCCGCTTGCCCTCCAGACTCTCGATCAACGCCGTCTCTTCCCCGCAGATATACGCACCTGCACCGCGCTGCACATGGATCCGACAATCAAAACCCGTACCCTTGATGTTGGTGCCGAGCCAGCCATGCGCCGTCGCCTCGGCAATGGCATTTTCGAGGATTTCCACGATCCAGGCATATTCACCGCGGATATAGATGTACGTATGGTTGCAGCCCAATGCCCAGGATGAGGCAATGAGTCCCTCTATGAGCAGATGCGGGATGAACTCCATGAGATACCGGTCCTTGAAAGTACCCGGCTCGCTCTCGTCAGCGTTGCAGACGAGATACCTTGGCACACCGGCCGGCTTAGCCAGGAAGCTCCATTTCAAACCCGTGGGAAAGCCCGCTCCGCCACGACCGCGAAGACCGCTCTTCTTCACTTCTTCCACCACTTCGTCCGGTGACATCTTCAAGGCTTTTTCCACAGCGTCGTACCCGCCATTGCTGCGGTACACGTCATACCCCCTGATGCCAGGGACGTCTATCTTTTCGAGTAACAATTTTCTTCCCATATTATACCATTGAACTACCGGCGATATTGAATCACCAATGAGCGGTCAACAATCGCGAATTACGAATTCCCCTGTGCAGCAGCCCTGCACTCCTCGATGATCCCGTCCACCCTGTCCTTTGTCAAGTGTTCCCTGTAATGTTTGCCGAGCTGCATCATGGGTGCATAGCCGCAGGCTCCGAGGCATTCGACCGTCTTCAGCGTGAACAAACCATCCGTTGTCGTCTGCCCAACCCCGATGCCAAGCCTTGACTTGATATGGGTGATGATGTCATCGCTCCCGCGAAGCATGCATGGGCCTGTGTGGCAGACCTCAAACACATGTTTTCCGACAGGTTCGAGATTGAACATGCTGTAGAAAGTGGCCACCTCATACACTTCAATGGGTTCCATCTGCAGGAGTGAGCCGACATAATCCATGGTGTCCGGACTCAGCCATCCGCCAAATTCCTCCTGTGCCAGGTGGAGTAGGGGTATCACCGCACTCTTTTGCCTCCCTTCCGGGTATCGTTC
>CAJBPC010000779.1 GCA_903957405.1 uncultured bacterium
GATGTCTGCATGCCATCAAAGAGGCAACAGCGCTTCAGGAGGTGAAGGAAGTGATCATTGTCGACAACAATTCTTCTCCTGCGCTTGCTGAAACAGATTATATCAAGGCGTACCTCGCAGATGGTTTCAGGGTCGTCGTAGAGGAAAAGCAGGGTTTGACACCGGCAAGGCTGAGGGGTATAAAGGAGTCTTCAGGTGAATTGCTTGTGTTCGTGGATGATGATAACTTCATCCAGCCTGATTTTCTATTGAAAGGTTTTGAGATCGCAAAAGCCAATCCCTTCATCGGTTCTTATAGCGGACAGGTCAGACTGATTTTCGAAACTCCGCCACAGGAATGGACATACAGATATCATGGCATGCTGGTGCAGCGGGAATTTGAATCTGATATTTGGTCCAACCTTCCCAATATGCCTGTGACGATGCCATGCGGCGCAGGGCTTTTTGTTCGCACTGCAGTGGCCGCCCATTACCGTTCTTTACATGAGCAAGGCAAGCGGGATATCCAGCTCGATCGGACAGGAAATTCTTTGTTTTCGGGTGGTGATAACGACCTTGCAGCCTGCGCCTGCGATATCGGTTTGGGTGTTGGTCTTTTCCATGAATTGAAGCTTGATCACTTCATACCCGCATCGCGATTGGAAAAAAAATACCTCTTGAAACTGGCAAAAGGCATTGCCGCTTCGTCTATAGTCTTCAGGTCTTTCAGAAACGAGATGCCTGAGTCGATGACCCCGAAGCGTTTACTTGCCAACCGCTTGCGCATGTTGACCATGCCGCGCCTGGAGCGGGAGTTCTTTCGTGCCAATGCAGAGGGAGAAGCAGAGGGAAGAAGAATGCTGCAATATCAGGATAAATCCGATTGATATCAAGGAAGCCGCATGCATTCGTGCAATGCAGCCAACATCATATTCAAATGCCCAAGTACAAACGCTTACTGATCATATCCGATAATTTCCCCCTGCTGCTGGCATTCCACAAGATCCTGGTGGACAAAAAAGCGGATATTGAATGGAAATTCGTCTCCAGTCCGTTTTCCGATTTCACATCTCAGGCAAAGGAAGCGGGTTTGGAAGTCAGCAAACTCAATCTCAGGGATGGCGATGTGGTTGAAAAGATCATCGAAGCATATGATCTGGTCGTATCGATCCATTGTAAGCAGATATTCCCGGTACGGCTTGTCAATGCTGTCAAGTGCATCAATGTCCATCCCGGCTACAACCCTGTGAACAGGGGTTGGTATCCTCAGGTGCATGCCATCATCAAGGATCTGCCGATCGGGGCGACGATTCATGAGATTGATGAAAAGCTTGACCACGGTCCGATCATCTCCCGTGCTTTCGTCGAAAAACGCATCACGGACACCTCCCTTTCATTGTACAACAGGATACTTGAAAAAGAACTGGAGCTGCTTAACGCGAATATCCTTGATATCCTTGATGGGAGTTATTCGGTATCCTCACCGGAAGACGAAGGGGTGCTTCATCTCAGGAAGGATTTTGACAACCTCAGGGAATTCGATCTGGAATCACGGATGACAGGGATGGAATTCATCAACAGATTAAGGGGAATGACCCACGGCGATTTCCGGAACCTGTATTTCAGGGATCCTGCAACGGGCAGAAAGATATTCGTTTCCATAAGCCTCACAGAAGAAGCCGATTGATACGGCAAACAAGAAAAGGAAACATGCCATCTCCCCGATTCATATTTATTTCAAACACCGACCTGCGGCATCCGAAAGGAGGATGGGATGGTTATGGAGGGAAGATCCATGACATCGTGCACGCGCATTTCCCGGGTGTCAGACTGATTGACAAGTTGAATCCACCGATGGGTCGATGGCCACGGATCAGGTCAAAAGTATTTCGGATGGCCGGCCTCCCGGCAAATTTCCCCTCATACGCAGCTCCCCGGTTGGATGCATTCGCAAAACTCGTGAAAGACCGATTGGACGATCCGGAAGCCGAAATCGTTTTTCATGGTGCAACACCCTGGCTGCATTACCAGCCCATGGGGCGCTACCATGCGATTCTTGACTGTTGCTTCAAGACGTACATCAAAGTCTACCACGATGTACGGCAGTATTCTGAAAAAGATATCGCAAGGATTTCGGGCTTGGAGAGGCAATTCCTGGAACGGGCATCCACCGTATTCTTCACCACACAGTGGGGCATCGACGAGGCTTGCCGGGAATATGGTCTATCTGGTCGGAATATGGTTTGCAGCGGGCTTTTTTCCACAATGAAGGAAGGTTCCATACCAGTGGAGCATCTGGCCGGAGTGAAGGATCAATTTCTGATGATAGCATCCGATTTCCTTGGTAAGGGAGGCGCTGAAATATGCCATGGTTTTCAAAAACTCGTCAAGACGCATGATCGATACAGGCTGCTGATCATAGGTGACAGGCCCCAGGGGGAATTTCTGCAAGGCAGAAATGTCGAATATCTCGGCTATATAGACAAGTCATCTAATGAAGGTCACGAACGACTTAATGCCTTGTATCGCGAATCAAAGGCCATCTTGTACCTCACGAAGAAAGACATCGCACCTTTGGTGATCATCGAGGGCGCTTTGCAGGGCTGTCCTTCGATATCGAATCGTACAGGTGGCATCCCTGATACCATCGAAGACGGGGTTACGGGCTTTTTGATTGAAAACAGTCAAGATGCCATGTATGAGGGTATGATGAATTTGGTATCACTGAAGGATGAAGCAGTTTTGTCAATGAGACGGAATGCGCAGGCTTTTGCTTCCGGCAAATTCTCGATGGAACAAACAAGTAGTAAGGTGATCCGCGCACTTAGCCAGGATGGCAGATGAAGAAATAAATATGAGAGAAGGGCGGGTATTGCACATCATCGATTCCTTTGACATGGGGGGGGCAGAGACCTGGCTCGTAGAGATCGTTAAATATGCCCGGGAAAACATGTCCGCTTTCCCTCCATTCGATTTCATCGCGGCCGGCGGGAAATCTGCCATTTTCGATGACCTTGTGCGTTCATTAGGTTGCAGGATCTTTTATCTCAAGCTGGACAAGAACAAAACAGGATCTTTTATTCGGGGATTCAGGAAAATCCTGAAGGAGCATCAATACATCGCCATCCATGACCACCAGGATTTTCTTTCCGGCTGGCATTTTCTTTTCGGCCTAGGCCATCTGCCTCCGGTGAGGGTGTCTCATGTGCACAATCCCCATTATCAGCTGTACAACAACTATGGGGTCACTGCCAACCGCCGCATGAAGCTAAGGTTGGGCAGGATGTTGGTTCGGGCTTTATCCACCCATATTTTGGGAACATCCGGAAAGGTGCTCGGCGAATATGGGATCACTTCTGAAAACTATGGCCGTCAGCATGTCCGACCTTTGTATTGTGCTTTCCGGATCGACAAATTCAGTGGTGACCATGCTGTGCAAAAGTCACTGATATGTGCTGAATTCGGATGGGATGAAGATGTGAAGATCGTACTGTTTGCAGGTCGACTGGACATGAGTCTGGAAATTGGCCACCCAAATAATCACAAGAATTCAGCCTTTGCCATCGAGGTGATACATGCTTGTAACGACAGTAATGTGAAGCTGCTCATGGCGGGTGCCAACAACTTCATATTGGAAGAATTCAATGGGCTCATCAGGGCCAAGGGACTCACAGGTCAGGTCGAACTGCTCGGGGTGAGAAAAGACATGGCTCGCCTCATGGTCGGTTCGGATATCCTGCTGTTTCCTTCCAGGGCGGAGGGGATGGGTATGGTGGTCGTGGAAGCGCAGGCGGCCGGACTACCAGTTTTGGCCTCTTCCACCACACCGGATGAAGTGGTGGTGTTAACAGAAATGGTTGATTTCTGCAATCTTGACCTGCCTTTTGATGTGTGGGCTGAAAACCTGAAACGGATGATGGGCGAACGTAAACCCACAGGCACATCCGATGACGCTCGCTGGAAGACATCATCTTTCAGTATCGAGGTCTGTTGCAATGATCTGCAGTCAGTTTATGCTAACGCCCCGGGAAAAAACTGACAGTAACATGCGGCTTATCCATGTAGTGGAAAATCTCGATCGCGGGGCGGTTGAGAACTGGTTGGTGAATGTTTTTGTGGAAAGCAGAAAGTACCGGCCGGAATGGGATTGGACTTTCTATTGCATCGTTGGAAAGCCCGGAAAACTCGACGACAGGGTCAGAGAGGCAGGAGGAAATATCATTTATGCACCGGTGACGGTGAGCGATAAATTTGCTTTTCTCAGGCACCTGAGACGCAGCCTTCAGTCAGGGGCCTATGATATCTTGCATGTCCACCATGATTATTTAAGCGGGTTCTACCTGCTAGCATCCATCGGTATTACTTTTCGGAAAAGGGTGCTTCATATCCACAACAATGACAGGGTTCTTCCCGTCGGCAACCCATTGGTGCGCAGACTTCTTCTTCCTGTCTTCCGTCTTTTCTCTTTCCTGCTTTCCGACTACGTGCTTTGTATTTCCAAATTCACACTCGAGGATTACAGACTTGGATTCAGGGGTAAAAAACCACTGTTCAGCGTACTGTATTACGGCATTGACATGTCCCGATTCGAGAAGAATTCGGATCGGTTGGCTTTTCGTGCACAGTACGGCATCCCCGAAGGCGGGAAGGTGATTTTGTTCACCGGAAGGATGAATCGGGAGAAGAATCCCGA
>CAJBPC010000780.1 GCA_903957405.1 uncultured bacterium
CGTCATTCCGGGTGTGCCTGAGTCAGGATACCGGCTCGACTTCGTCAATGCCGTGATCCGGTGGGTGAAGTTGCCGCCATTCGACAGTGTCAACATCGTTTACAGGGTTTTCCCCTATCGCCTCAACGAGACCACACAATACATGCGCTTCGATACGGTGATGGGCAAGTTCGCCATCACACCGATCGGCATGCGCGGCAGAAGAGATGAGGATGCCATCTTCCAATTCGGCAGCCTGAATCATAACGGCAGCCTGGGGCGCGGACTATCCTTCGGAAATCGACAGGACCTGGTACTGAACTCCACCCTCAACCTCCAACTCAACGGATACATCGGCGACAGCATCCTCCTTGCCGCAGCCATCACGGATAATAACATTCCCGTCCAGCCGGATGGGAACACGCAGAACCTCAATGAGTTCGATCAGGTTTTTGTGCAGTTCTCAAAGGACAAGTGGAGGTTCAGCATCGGGGACATCGACCTTCGGCAACAACAGGGGTATTTCCTGAATTTTTACAAACGCCTGCAAGGGGCCGTCTTCGAAACCGAGACGAAACTCTCCAAACAGGTCGTCAACAAAGTGCTCGCATCAGGTGCCGTGGCAAAGGGGAAATTCACCCGGAATGTTTTCAACGGACTCGAAGGCAACCAGGGGCCTTATCGCCTCAAAGGCGCGAACAATGAGCTGTTCTTCATCGTACTCGCCGGCACCGAAAGGGTTTTCATAGATGGAGAGATGCTCCAGCGCGGACAGGATCAGGACTATGTGATCAACTACAATACGGCAGAAGTGACCTTCACTCCGAAGCAGATGATCACGAAAGATAAGCGGATATCCATCGAATTCGAATATGCTGACAGGAACTACCTCAATGCACAGATCTATCTCTCCGATGAATTGCGCATCCATGACCGACTGACATTGCGCATCGGGGGCTACCTGAATAATGACGCGAAGAATTCTCCCGTCAACCAAACGCTCGACACAAAGCAGAAACAGTACCTCGCCGACATAGGCGACAGTCTCCAATACGCACTCTATCCCTCCGCCGTGGCCGATACATTTTCCATTGGAAAGATCCTCTATGAGATGCGCGACACCATAATGCCGGGTGGAATGCGGGATACGATATATGTTTTCTCGACAGACCGCCGCAAGGATCTGTACAGCCTTTCCTTCACCGATGTCGGATCCGGAAAGGGAAACTATGTACAGGACCTCGCCAATGGGGCGAATGGGAAGGTATATAAATGGGTCGCTCCCGATCCGTTCAGTGCCGCGCCGCGCGGACAGTTCGAGCCGGCGGTCCTGCTGGTGGCACCCAGGCGTCAAGAGGTTTTTACATTCGGTGCGGACTATGCCATCGGTGCACAGACCAGGCTGAAGACCGAGATGGCCATGAGCCTCTTCGACGTGAATTCATTTTCCTCACGAGACAAGGGCAATGACAGGGGCTTCGCAGCAAGGGTCATGCTCGATCATGCCACTTCCATCAACCGGGACCGTGGACTGGA
>CAJBPC010000781.1 GCA_903957405.1 uncultured bacterium
CCCATGATTCCGATCAAATAGATGAGACCACCCAGGATCATCAAGGCCAATCCACTCGTATGCAATACAAATGGGCTTGTCCACAGTTTTTTGTTGATCGGGAATGCGTGGTCCCAAGCATATGCGATGAACAGCATACTGGCACCTGCGAGCATGATCTTCGCCACGGTTTCAAATGTATTTCCTTTGGTTCGGATCAGCATCCCTGCGTGGTATCCCATGATCACATTGACAACTGCAGGGATGGTGCTTAGCATGCCTTCAGGATCAAAAGCCAGACCTTCTCCGTGATACAGGTGAGACTCACCGAAAAGCCACTTGTCGATTTTTAATACAAGGTTTCCGGTAAGGGTGTAATCGCCACCAAGATACAAGAGCAGCCAGTATCCCAATAGGAAGATGATGCTGATGAAAACAACTTGTTTTTTTGATAGGAAGCGAATCATTAAAGCTGCTATTCCGTAACAAAGCCCGATGCGTTGCAGTACACCGGGGATCCGGGTATTGGATAAAGGCGAAAGACTCCATGCGCCTGATTCGCTTATGGAGACAAATGGAAACCAATATAACAGGAAGCCGAGCAAAAATATGATCGTAGTACGTTTTAGGATCTTCCATATCACGATCTTATTCGAGAGGTGTTCGAAATTTGTCATTGAGAAGGCCATTGCATTTCCGACAACGAACAGGAAAGTGGGGAATACGAGATCTGTGGGCGTGAAACCATGCCATGAAGCGTGTTGTAAGGGTGCAAACGGATCTGCACCCGAACCTGCGCTATTGACTATGATCATGAAGCAAACGGTCATACCCCTTAGTACGTCAAGGGCAAGATGCCTAGGAGCGGCTTTCAGCGTCATATCACAATATATGCATTATGCAAGAATGTGGCACCTCTTTCGAAGCTGAAAATTTCACGGATAGGGCAGCTTTATTCCTCTTGTTGGTCCCCGGATATTTTCATGGTCTTCAGAGGTCTATTCCATCTATTCGTACATTGTCAATCCACCATTGATTTTTTTTCTTCAGTCGAAATTCCACCATCCATTCTCCCTTTATGATCGAGCAAAGCATATCGTTGCATAATCCCGTCGTATGGCTGCCGGTGATCCTGCATACATCTTTTTTCAAGACTGCTTTTGTGGCTTCAGATGAAATGCAAATGATGTCTGTGAATGCGGATTTGAATTCGAATATTTTTTTTCTTAGAGCCTGATCATTCAAGCCTTTTACACCGTTCAGTTGGATGGGTCGTCCAGCGGGGAACATATGCATGAGGTTCTTTTTTTGCAGGATCAGTCTGATGCAGTATTCATTGGCGATCCTTTCATTTTCGGCCAATGGGTCGGGGTGGAATTCATCATAAACAAAACAGTGTAATCCGGGGGAGTCGTACGCTGTTATTTTCACTTTGAGGAATTCACCAGAGAGAAAGTCGTAGAGGGCTTCGGCGGGTACATTGTCCCGGATGGTTGACAGGTGTATGTTCTTTTCGTTCAATCTGCGGAGCAGTGCGGATATTTCGGTCGCCAGATTTTCCGGTTCAATGTCTTTAAGGGGTTTGATATCAACAGGTCGTCCTAATTTTTCAAAAATGGTTTTTGTTTTGTTTTCAACGGGTGTGTTATCCAGTGTCAGCAGTTGTTTATAAAAAGCGTAATCCTTTGATCGCTGCTGTTTTTGTGGGCTTATTTGGTTTGTAGTATCGGCTTCATGTTCCGGCATGAGTTTCATTTTTATGAAATCATTTTCGCTCCTCATGATGCCGGCGATCGAGTCCTTGTGTGGGTTGTGATGTGACATATGTTTTATTTTCATAAATATCACTCACCGGCAGGCCGATACATGGAGGAAACAACCGCACGAGAATGGTATTTTACTCCACTTGGGGTGGGTAAAACATGTATTTTCAAGTAGAAATGACGGTCATGCTTTTTTCATATCAGGGGTGAAATGGGAATACATTCACCATTTCCGTATATCCGCCCTCATATTCTTCTTTCATCAGCACCAGGCTATGCAACATGAAATCCGTCTGTAAAATCATTTCTTCGATGCGTTTCTGCCTGACATCCGGACTTTGCCTGTCTTGTCCTTCTGAAATCCTGCAATGTGGCGAACGACTCCAGACGACCTTTTCCTTTCCGCATGAATGAAGGTATTCATCTACGATCACCGCCAGACTTTCTGTTAGTTTTGTCAGTGCACCCTGATCTACGACCTTCAGGAGCCATCCTCCTGCCGGGTGGACGCAAGGGCCTTTCACTTCGATCCGAAATCTTTGTTGCATGCGGCAGACCCTTTGCACCCAGCGGATGAGCGTATCCTCCATGGCTTCCCTGCCCCGGAATGTGCCCAGGCTTATGCATGGTGACCCCACTTTCCCGGCAGCTTTTTCCGATCCGTGCTGGAGTAATGCAGCCAACCGCCTGACTTTCTCTCCTCCGTCACCTTCCGGGAAAAGGACGAGGCTATAATCCCATTCCCGCCATGCAGGTTCATCCGATTGTTGCAATACTTGTTTCATTGACCGGTGTTCTGTCATCATTCCAACCATGTGAAATTAATTTCTATGATCAATACTTTAGTATGAAATTACTAAATAATTTAGCAGATTGAAAATATTATCTATGGATGGGGAAATTTTTTTCGGGGCTGCTTACCGCGGTACCAAACAGTATACGCAGCATCAGGTGCGAACAGCGTCGGCCACGGGATTTGGTGCTGCGACGGACGACTACGCTGAGCGCGGCATAGACCTCAACGAGCAGCTGGTGCGCAACAAGCCAGCGACCTTTTTCATGCGAGTCAGTGGGGATGCGATGGTTGGCGCGGGCATATTTGACGGGGATGTGGTGATTGTCGACCGAAGTCTGAAGCCCTCTACTGGCAAGGTGGTCATTGCCACTTTGGACGGGGAGATGCTTATCCGTCGATTTGAGCGGACAATGAACAAGATCCGTTTGGTGCCGGAGACGCCGAAGTTGGCGCCGATCGATGTCGATCTGGGGGCGGAGTTCTCGGTATGGGGCGTTGTCACCTATGTGATCCATGCTTTGTAAACCGGTTTTACTGTCCTGTTTGCTGGTATGCTGTTTCGCGGGTCAGAGGATTTCCCTGCCATCCTCATCTTTTTGTTCATGCATCGGGTAAATGTGAAAGCAAATGAATGGAATCGTTGATTGCAACAGTTTTTATTGTTCCTGTGAGCGGCTATTCCGGCCGGATCTTTGGGACCGGCCGGTGGTGGTGTTGAGCAACAACGATGGTTGCATCGTTTCGCGCACCGATGAGGCCAAGTCTCTCGGCGTTGACATGGCCGTGCCATATTACCAGTGCCGCGAGGTGATGGAACGTCACGGTGTCTCCGTCTTTTCTTCCAATTATCACCTTTATGGCGACATGAGTATGCGGGTGATGGACACCCTGAGGTTCCTCATGGACGATGAGGATGGGGGGCATGAGCGGGTGGAAGTGTATTCGGTGGACGAGGCTTTCCTTGACCTGCGGCATATCCCCGCCGCGCAGCTGCATGAATTTTCGCTCCGGTTGCGTACGGTGGTGGAGGAATGGACAGGCATAAGGGTGTCAGTGGGGGTGGCTTCCACCAAGTTGTTGAGCAAGGTGGCCAACAAGCTGGCAAAAAAGGAGAAGATAAAGACCAACTGTGTGATGGTGCTAGACACGGAGGATGCCGTCTTTGAGGCATTGCAGCGGACGGAAGTGGGGGATCTTTGGGGTATTGGTCGCCGTTACGCGGTAAAGCTCCGAGATTATTACGGCATTCAGAATGCCTGGCAACTGCGTCAGATGCCGGAGGAATGGGCCCGGAAGAATCTTGGTGGCGTGGTGGGGGTGCGGTTGATAAAGGAACTTCGGGGGGAGCCTTGCATAGAGATGAAAGATCCTCTTGAACAAAAAAAGATGATCGCCACGACCCGAATGTTTGGAACTCCCGTCTACGACCTGCAGCCATTGAAGGAGGCCGTCGCGACCTATACCGCAAGGGCTGCGGAAAAATTAAGGCGGCAGTGTTCTGCAGCGGGATCGGTGGATGTGTTCGTGGTGACGAGTGGCGACGCGTCCGGACAATACGAGTATGATCCGCATAGTGATCATCGCTACAGCATTCTGCCCAACCCTTCCTCCGTGACGCATGAACTCATGCGGTATGTCTTGCCCTTGGTGGAACAGCTCTACCGTCCGGGCATGAAGTATCTGAAGGCAGGCGTGATACTTGGAAGGCTGGTTCCTGAGGGCGCCATCCAGGGAAATCTTTTTGTGCCGGCTCCGGAGAACCGCAATGGTGCACTCATGGATGCGATCGACAACCTTAATTTCAGCATGCGTGACGATGTTGTGAAGTATCTGGCATCCGGACTGACAAGGAACTGGAAGATGCGCCAGGAGCTGCGAAGCCGACGGTTCACCACGCGGTGGGGGGAACTCCATGAGGTGAAATGAATGGCTGATGGGCTGGCGGCAAACGTGTTGGGAAACGCTGAAGGTGGGCATACCCTTTCCGCTTCAGCGTTTCCGGCTTTAAAGGGCGATCAGCGATGATGGATCTTATAGCGTGTCGAAAAAGTCTTAGTATGATCGGGTTCCAGCACTACCAGTCCGATTCCGTTGTTGAAAGCATCCGGTGGGGCGCTTAGGTTTTCGAGGGCGATGCTTTGGCGGTGTGGCGGGGTGTAGATCTGCAGGTAGGGATATGAATGGTCGGGGTGCAGGGTTACTGATATCCCGGAGGCTGGATCGCTGAGGGTGCATAGCGGTTCCGGCTGACCGAAATCCAGCAGGTATCCATTATCGAGTGAGGTATCGCCGATCCGTTCGGCGACCGACCATCTGGTGTTAGGAGTAGTGTTTCCCGTGGGTATGATTTGTTCGTCGTATTCGAGTATGTCTGATGCATGGAATGCCAGCATCAGGTCGTTGATGGTGTCACCGATCCTGAAATACGGATGCCATCCGTCAGCCACGGGGATAAGGGATCCTGAGCGGTTGTGGATGGCTGTCGTCAAGAGCAGTTCATTGTCTTCCTGCAGCCGATAGCGAATGTAGCAGTCGAACGGGAAGGGGTAGCCGGGTATGTCACCCTTGTATGTGTGCCGGAGTTCAAGCTCGGCATAGTCAAGGTGGATCACTTCTTCTATCACTTCGAAAGTGGCATCGTAGATGAGCCCGTGGATGGCGGCACCGTCGAGGCTGAATTTCTCCAGTTTATGGTCATGCCCCTGCCAATGGTATCTGCCATCTCTGATGCGGCAAACATAAGGGGTGAGCTTGGCACTCTGGAAACTCTTTTCCATTCGCTCCCGAAAGTCTGCTGCATCGGTGAATCCATCGATCACATCGGTTTGTTCACCATCGTGCTGGATGCTGAAGCTGTTTAGGATTGCACCGAATGACGGGATGATGGTGGCGGAGGTTCCGGTAAGGGTGTCTGAGAGCCTGATCTGGTGCCAGCCTTTCTCATGGTGATGGGTGATCGTGAAGCGCATGTGGTTCGTTTTAAATGAATTTGATACGGCAAAGTTAAATCCCTGTTTCCTGATGAAATCAGACCCTGATGTATATCATTTTTCGGTCCAGCCAACGACAAATCAACCAGAAGATGAGGATATGAAAGATGGCGTAGAGGAGTGATCCGTTCATTTGTCCGAATGCGGGCGAGAAGAAATGTTCATACATCCAGTTGCCGAGTCCCCTGTAAACGGGTTTCCCGTCTTTCATGCCATCTGCGATGCGGAAGAGTCCGTATGTCTTGGCCACTACTCCGCTCAGCACGAAGATGAACAGCGGGTTCTTGCCGAAGACATCGAAGAACCGGCTCCAGAAGCCCATGATCTTGCGGAATTCGATCAGGTACATCATGATCCCCAGTACGGACATCGCCAATCCGGCGGTGTAGAGCACATAGGAGCTTGTCCATATTTTCTTGTTGATGGGGAACGTGAGGTCCCAGCAGAGACCGGCGAAGATCAGCAGCAAGGCCGCTACGAAGAGGTTGGAAAGCATCTCCCAAGTCTTCCCTTTTTGGATGATGTAGTTACCTGCGAGGTAACCTGACAAGACTTGTACGATTGAGGGGATCGTACTCATGATTCCTTCGGGATCAAAAGGCACCCCTTCACCCCGGTAGAGGTGATCTTCTCCCAGTATCCATTTATCGACAGCGGTGCCGAAATAGCCATTGAGGCTGTACGGGTCGGAAGGCTCTCCGAAACCGAGGCACAGCAACCAGTAAGCCAGCAGCATGATCGATCCTGCCATAAAGGCTCCTTTGGCTTTTAGCAGGTGTATGATCAGGGAGGCGAAGAAGTAACTCAGGGCGATCCGCTGCAGCACGCCAAGGATGCGGAGTTTGTCGAAGGTCTTGATGACAAGTTGTCCGTCTCCGTCATACCGGACGAACGGGAACCAGTTCAATGCCAGTCCGATCAGAAAAATCAGCAGGAAGCGGCGTGTCACTTTTTTCCAGAATGCGGCGTGTCCGGCGGCTTCCAGGCGAGGCATCACAAATGCCATGGCATTGCCAACGGCGAAAAGGAAGAAGGGGAATACGAGGTCGGTGGGCGTCACACCGTGCCACTGGGCATGTGCGAGCGGGCGGTAGATATACGACCAGCTGCCGGGAGTATTCACCAGGATCATGAGGGCCACGGTCATGCCCCTGAATACATCGAGTGAATGAAAGCGACTTTCCATTTTTTATAAATTTTATTTGTCTGCTCGTTGTTAATTTTGATAACTAAATGATTGTCAGGTCATAGTAGCCGCTTATAGAAAGGTATATGTTACAGTTCGTTCAAAACTCGGGTTTGCCTATTTGAAAGCAATATCAGAATGCTAATCTTTGTTATGGATGGAAGATTCTTGAATACTTGATTTAGTGGTATTCTGTGAATTTAAGGTACAATAGAAAATGATGAAATCCGTTTTGAGATGGTCAGTCGGTTGTGCAGTTATGCGGCCGGACGCTGGGCGGGCACAATATGTGGATGAAAGCGTCAATTGAAAGGTTCAATTTTTAAGTGTTACAGAAGATTTCAAACATACGATGGACTCCGGATCGAAACAACATGAAGAGGACTGGGACATGGTCATAGAGCCAAAAGCCAGCATATTTTCCTTAAATCTCAAAGAGGTATGGCACCATGGTTATCTGCTGACGATGTTTGTCAAGCGGGACGTGGTTGCGGTATACAAGCAGACCATATTGGGTCCTTTGTGGTTTTTCATTCAGCCATTGCTTACGACGGTGACCTTCACCATTGTTTTCGGCAACATTGCGAAGATCTCGACAGATGGTCTGCCGCAGGTGCTTTTCTACATGGCGGGCATCACGATCTGGAATTATTTTTCTGAAAGCCTGACGAACACGAGCAACACGTTCACCACGAATGCCAATATTTTCGGGAAGGTTTATTTCCCGAGGCTGGTGATGCCGCTATCGAAGGTTATTTCGGGTCTTTTGAAGTTCGGGATACAGTACTTGCTGTTCATTGTGTTCTTGTTTTATTTTCTGTACAATGGAGCGGATATCCATCCTGACCCACTCGGCATATTGATTGTGACACCCATTGTGATCATTGTCATGGCCGGTCTTGGGCTGGGGCTTGGATTGATACTTTCTTCCCTTACGACCAAGTACCGTGACCTTGTTTTCCTGATCACGTTCGGCATCCAGCTGCTGATGTACGCGACTCCGGTGATCTATCCCCTTTCGTCCATGGGCGATAAATTCCGTTGGCTCATCGAGGCGAATCCGTTGTCATGGCTTGTGGAAGCTTTTCGGAAGGTCTATCTTGGCGAGGGCCAGTTAAGTGTAATGGGGTTGCTTTATAGTTTCACATTCATGAGTGTCATCCTCGTATTGGGCGTATTGATATTCAACAGGGTTGAGAAAACATTCATGGACACAGTATAGCATATGAGATCAGTCATTCGAGTAGAAAATATCAGCAAGCAATATCGTCTTGGGTTGGTCGGTACGGGTACTTTGAGCCATGACCTGAATCGTTGGTGGCATAGGTTGCGGGGTAAAGAGGATCCGTATCTGAAGATCGGGGAGGTGAATGACCGTTCTCAAAAGGGTCAGAGTGATTATGTCTGGGCATTGCGGGACATTAATTTCGAGGTCAACAAGGGAGA
>CAJBPC010000782.1 GCA_903957405.1 uncultured bacterium
CGACCGTTTGCCAGAATCGTGCGGAGAAGCCTCCTTTATATTCCTTGATGATATCATAGCAGGTATTCTGCGTTTCACGGTTGATGATCTTCATCAGTATCTTCCCCTGGTAGACGGAGAGGTTGGTAAGGGGCGTGGTGAAATCCTTTCGTAATGCCTGTTCCTTGCTTTTGAGGTATGAAGCCTTTTTCTTTTTATCTTGGATGCTGCCCAGATTGTAGTTGATCTCATTGAAGACCAGGCTGGCTTTTTTCGCATAAGGATAAGTGACGTATACGGCGTTCCTAAGCCTTGTCCACTTTCGAAAGGCTTCTTTGGCGGCTTCGCTCATTTGCGGAAATACGAACACCATCTCCATCTCGCGGTATGTCATGGTGTCGCCTTCATGGATGACAAAGGGTACATGCAACGTGTCGTTCGGCCCCGGCTTCCATTGTGCTTGCGCATCCACCGCCATGAGCGATAGGATGACCGAGCACAGGGTGATGAGATCGCGTAAAGGGCGTTTGTACTTCATGCTTCGCTAATATACGAAATAGGGCATTGCACCATTGAAAGACAACGTTAAAACCCGGGAGGCTGCTTTGGCTTTCTGAAAGCGGCCATTATCCCGTCGAAGACTGTGGCAGCGGCGTCATACGGCGCGCATTTTTGTTCTGACCCGATGCAGCATGCTCATCATGAAGCCGGCCACCATCACGAGTGTTCCGAGCCACAGCAGGTTTATGTACGGGAATTTGTATGCTTTCAGCGTAATGTAGCGTGTGATTGCGCCAGACTCCTTTATGCCAAGCTCCAATGCGCCCGAACGGGACTTCTGGAGGTTGATGACCAGGCTCTGTTCAAAGATCGTATCTGTCTTCAGGGCAGGAAGAGCGTCCTTCACGAGATAGGCCGGTTCGGCGGTGAAGATGCGGCCGTCCTTGGCATATACCTTGACTTGTGAGAGCCAGGCACTATCGACGACCGGAAGATCCTTGTTATCGAACTTATTGGCGGCGAGCATTTGTTCCACGACGACGAAGCCGTTGGAGTAGTACATCGTATCCCCGGCTATGACGGCTTTCGTTCTAAAGGTAGCCGTATCCGTTATGTTGTCGGGGTTCAGCCATGAGGTGATGTAGACGAATATATCCCTGTCGAGATAATGCTTCGCGCCGGGATTGGAAGACAGCTGTGTGCCGGACTCCCCTTTCATGAGGAAGGCGTTGGGGGTGACGGTGAATTCTTCAATGATTTTTCCGGAGGCGGTGTCCCTGTGCAGGAAATGGAGATTGAAGTAAACCTTGTCATTTTTTTTCTCTGCCGAATCACCGACATAGGTGACCATGTACTTTCCCATCGGGGTGGGAATTCCATGCAGCAGCGTCATGTTCTCCAGTGGATTTTCGTCACGCCCTTTCGCATCCTTGAGGCCCGGCACGGCGATGCCGGTGCGGTTGCGCGATACCAGTTCCTTTTTTGCGGAGGAGATGAGGATGCCGACCAGCATCAGTCCGAAACCCACGTGTGCCACAGAGGCGCCGGAGGCTTTCAGGTTTTTGCGCATCACCATCCACATATAAGCGCCATTGGCCACGATGGCGTAGATGCCCGCCCAAAGGGTGATATGTATCGCCACAAGGAAGCCAAGGCCATAGCGGTCGTAGCTGATGTCGCCGAGAAAACTCACCATGGCGGATATCAGGATTGTGATGACCGTGGGCCAAAGGATCCGTTCCAGGAAAAATTTTCGGGGAGTATCCTTGTACTTCAGGTATTGTGTAATGGAGGTGAGCGTTCCGAGCACGAATGCCACCAGGATCATCACCCGGTTGTAGACGTACTCCACATCCTCACCGATGGCCCAGTTGCTTCCAAAGAGGGAATTGATGAATGGCAGGGATGTCAGGATGATGATATACAGTGCAGAAATGAAAAACAGCAGCGAACCCACGAACATCCAGAATTCACGGGATGCCATGCTTTCCTCCTTATGGATGACCGGGAGTTGTTTCCTTTGGCGGATGTACAATACCAGCGGGATTATGCCAAAAACGGCCATCATGAGCATGAGGTGCCAGTAAAGGGTACTCCCCTCCCCTGTGAACGAATGCACCGATGTGTCACCCAATACCCCGGTGCGGGTCAGGAACGTAGAGTACAGCACGAACAGAAAAGCGAGCACGATGAACAGGTATGTCGCCTTGATGGAGTGGCCGGTACTCCTGAATATGAGCATGGTGTGAATGCCTGCAACCATCAGCAGCCAGGGTACCATCGATGCGTTCTCGACAGGATCCCATGCCCAGTATCCGCCGAAGGTGAGCGATTCGTAGGCCCATGCCGCACCCATCATGATCCCAAGACCGAGAATGCCTGCACTGAAAAGCGCCCATGGAAGCCCTTGTACCATCCATCCCTTGTGGTCTTTCTTCCAGAGCCCTGCAACTGCGAAAGCGAATGGAATCAGCGCAGATGAGAACCCGAGGAAAAGGACCGGCGGGTGGATGACCATCCAGTAGTTCTGTAAAAGGATATTGAGGCCGTTGCCATCTGTCAGATATTTCAGGAGATACTGAGGGTCTTGGAAAATGGGTGCATCCGGGAATTCATTGCGCATCATGACGAATGGGCTCGTGCCGATCCGCACATCGAAGAAGTAAATGCCTATCAGGAAGGATGCCAGGAACACCTGGGCGATGGACACCATCGTCATGACAGGGGCTTCCCATTGCTTTGCCGTGCGGATCACGACAAACCCTAGGATGGCGTTCCAGAAACTCCAGAGCATGAAGCTGCCCTCCTGTCCTTCCCAGAAACAACTCAACAGATACTGCATGTCGAGGCTTCGCTTGGAATGCTGGTGGGCGTACTTGTATTCGAAATAGTGGTTGTAGATAATGAGATAGAGTACGAAGAAGATCGCCAGCACGCAGATGATATCGACAATGAAGGCGGTGCGGGCAAGGCGGCTCCAGGAACGACGGGCATCCTCGGCTATGCTCACCGAAGACTTGTAATAGGAGAACGCGGCGGCCATGGAAGCCACTAGGGACAGCAAGGTGAAAAAATGGCCTATCTGGCCGATCAGAATATGTTCGCCTTCGTAAAGCATGAAGCGGGATTATTTGTGTTGTGTGATCAGGACCTTGCCGGTGTGGATCCGGTCTTCATGTCGCCGGCAGGTGCCGACTTCCGGTATTTTTCCATCTGTACATTCGGATCCTCTGTGTACTTGGATGGGCACTTGAGTACGATCTCCTTGCATTCGAAGACCTCCCCTTTCATCTTACCTTTCATGACGATGCGGTCGCTCATTTCAAAATCAGTAGGCTTGGCGTTTAGATAAACGACTTTAGTCTTCCCTCCAAGTGAATCCAATGCGTAAAAACTCAGGTAATTCGGATCCTTGACAGGGTCATACACAACCGCTTCGGCCTTGTCCAGTTTGGCGATCAGGTGAACAAATCGTCCTTCCTTGCGGCGTGCGGAGGCTATGGAATCGTAAGTAGAGAGGTCTTTGATCCAGGTCATCAAACCTGCAATGACAACGGCCACGGCGCCAAGGAGGATGATATGCATTTTCTTCATGGTACTCGTCTATCTGTTGGTGTAAAATTACATGAAAAACAGAACGCATGTCATAATGTTTAGGGAAGTCACCTTAAAAGCATAATAGTCCGATACATAACCTGACAAAGGCATTGGAAAGGATTATTTTGGGCAGATGCTTTGTGATGATACCTTCGCATCCGTTTTTCAATGCTGTGCAGTGGGATGACCGGAAAAGTCAGGCCCACAAAACATAACCATTCAAGAGCCATACATGACCGACCTCTCTCTGTTCGACCCGAATGCAGCTGGCAATCCGAATAACAACATTTTCGGTCTTCCGTTCACGGAAGCAGATGCGAGGATAGTGCTGCTGCCCGTCCCCTGGGAAGTGACTGCCAGCTACCGGAAGGGAACCGCCCGTGCGCCGGAACATCTTTTCCGGTCGAGTTTACAGATCGACCTGTTCGATGCTGACATCAGTGAAGGATGGAAACAGGGTTTCCATATGCGGGAACCCGACAAGAAAATCCTCCTGAAAAGCGATTATCTCCGGAAGGAAGCGGAACTGTACATCAACTTTATTTCTCAGGGTGAGGAGATCCTGAAAAACAAGTTCATGTGCAAAACGCTCAGGGAAGTCAACGAAGGCAGTCAGTTCCTGAATAAATGGGTTTATGAGCAGACATCAGAGCTGCTTGACAAGGGTAAGCTGGTGGGAATCATCGGCGGTGACCACAGCAGTCCTTATGGATTCATGAAAGCCATTGCGGAGAAACACGGCGATTTCGGCATCCTGCAAATCGATGCGCACTGCGACCTGAGGGAATCCTATGAGGGATTCACCAACTCACATGCGTCCATCATGTTCAACGCCTTGCGCGACATTCCACAGATCAAAAAACTGGTGCAGGCAGGCGTGCGCGACCACAGTCAAAGCGAATGGGAGTACATCTGCAACAGTGACAACAGGGTCGTGCCGTTTTTTGACAAAGTTATCAGGGAACGCATGTATGAAGGGGAGACCTGGCGAAGAATCGCTGACGACATCGTGGACCAGCTGCCTGAAAAGGTTTATCTGAGTTTCGACATCGACGGCCTCGATCCCAAGCTTTGTCCGAGCACGGGCACACCCGTTCAGGGAGGTTTCGAGACGGAGCAGGTGTTCTATCTGATCAAAAGGATCATACAGTCGAAACGCACCCTCATTGGTTTCGATCTCTGCGAGATAGGCATCAGCAACAACGAGTGGGACGAGAATGTCGGGGCAAGGGTACTCTTCAAACTTTGCCATTTCATGCTCGCTTCGAATCCATGATATGGCAAAGGAAAATCCTGCATTTGACTTTGTGGTCGTCCTGAAGCATTCCAATGCGAAAGCGGTACGCCTGACCGGGCTCTTCCTGAGCATCCTGGGCATCTTCATACTGGGTACGCGGTATTTCAGGGAACCGGAAGCGGGATTCAGCATCCTGTTCATATTTCCATGCCTGATATTCTTGTTCTGGAACCTGCGGCAGATGAGGCGCAACAGGCCGGTGCATTACTGGCCGATCCTATCCCTTACCGGCATGGGACTGATCCTGGTCCCTCCGTTCAACATCCTCGGTGTGGCATTCCTTCTCGTGGCCCGATTTGAAGCATATGCGATGAAAGCCACCGAGATCGGTTTCAGCAAGACTCAAATACGATTCAGCGGCATGGGAGGAAGAACCTTCGACTGGACGCAAGTGTCTAACGTGATCCTCCGCGACAACATGCTCACGATCGATTTCAAAGACAACAGGCTTTTCCAGAAAGAGACCGACAACACCGACGATGAGGCATACGACGGTTCCGAAGA
>CAJBPC010000783.1 GCA_903957405.1 uncultured bacterium
CCAAAAATGGGGAGCATTATAGAGTAACCACCTTTGCAAATAGGGCCTGCCTAAAAAGCAGACCCTAATTGAGGAAACAAATCCAAACCTGAATTTTCATATCCTCGATCCTTTATCCATCGAAAAATATCAGACTGATCATCCTGACACTATCGTACAGCTAAGGGAAATATTCATTCCATGTTAAAGAAAATTAAAAATTAGCCATCAAACTCCATTTGTATCATCATGATATTTAACAATCACTAAAATGATCTTATATTTGCCGTGCATTTCGAGTATATCCAATGGGATATTGCCAACCGAGCGGCCGAAAGCTACGGTGGACAAATAATGCGGACGGACAAGTCAAAAAAGCGGAAAATCTCTCTTCTTCATTTGTCCCCCCATTACCAACGATCTGCAGTCTTTGTGAAATATCCGTTTTGGCAGAAGCCATAGCGGAAAAAATGTGCATCACGAACGGTACCAATGGTACCTACCAACCGGGAGACAACACTCCGACGGTGGTCAAACGATGCGGGCCAAGGGTCAAAAATAAAATGGAATCAACCCTTCCCGCTTCTTCGTGACGTACGGCAAACCATAAAACCGTGACATCATGAATGATCAAACACAACTCTTCCTTCTACGGGACACTCCTCAAGCGATGATTGTCCGCGAACAAGAGCCTGGCCTCTTCGCCGCGATGAACGACGAGGTACTGTTGTCAGATGTCAATTCGTCACACATTGACTCATTCACGGACACGTGTACCAAACGCTTTGCCGTGTTTGACGGCCTGTATCCGTCATTCCTGCTGCGATCCGGCAGATCTCCGATCTGTGTGGCAGAAATAACGGTATCATATCCAAGGGGTCCCTGTCATTCCCGCAAAGCATCGAATACCTGTACCGCTCATCGATATCGGAATAAAGCGTTTGGATCAATAAAAGCTCTTGTACTTCCTGATGGATCTCAATAAAAGAAAATCGATCGTGGAGCTTGACAACTATTCAAGACAGTGGGGCTTCAACCCTTACTGAAAGCGTAACGACCATTCACATATTGCATCACGAACCCTTCGATGGGTGCCAACCGAGTAGAACGCCACGGTGGCAGGAAGATGCGGGCAGGGTATGCCAAAAGGGTTCAACTCCCACACCCCGGCGACGCCTCTTCCCGTGATGCAGCAAAAACAAACAGCATGCAGTACACGAAACACACCGCCATCAGTTATTTGCGCACATTGCGCGTCTTCGGTTTTGACGAACTTGAACCGATCATCCTCGCCGCACTCGTATCTGAGGACCCCATCCTGCTCATCGGCCGGTCGGGTACCGGCAAGACCTTTCTGCTCAACAGCATCTCCGAGGCCATGCGGCTGGAGCACCGGCATTACAATGCCAGCCTCATCTCCTTCGATGACCTTGTCGGTTACCCGTACCCGTCAGTCGATGGCAGATCCGTTTCTTTCCTGCCCACGCCCGCAACCATCTGGGGGGCACAGTCGGTGCTCGTGGATGAGATCAGCCGCTGCAAGCCGGAGACGCAGAACAAGTTCTTTGCACTGGTGCATGAGCGAAAGATGCAGGGCATGCCCCTCGAGAGCCTTGTCTACCGTTGGGCGGCCATGAATCCCTTCTCGTTGCGCTCCGACGACAACGAGGAGCAATATACGGGCAGCGAACCGCTGGACACTGCATTGGCCGACCGCTTTGGTTTTGTCATTGAAGTACCCGACAGGCCCGCGCTTTCCAAAAATGATCAGGAAGCTGTTATAGATCCCTCAGGAGAAGCGGTGTTATCTGACGACAATGAACAGCTGCTGCGGTTCGTAGCGCAGCTCAAGCCTGTCTTTCGGCAGCAGATAGCAGCACCCTTATACGAAGTGGTGAGCTATGCTAGGTACGTGACAGGCCTGATGACGGACGCAGGTCTGCGCTTCTCGCCGCGACGGGCGAGGCTGCTGGCTCGCAATCTGACGGCTGTCCTATGCGTGGCCGAGGCACTGCAGTTGCCCGTCGCAGCCACGGATCGGAAGGTTTTGTACAAGGAATGCCTGCGTTGGAGCATACCTCACCGGGCCTATCGCGAGGAGGTCGCCAATCATGTGATCGACTCGGTTCATGCGGAAGCCTGCAGGCAGGTCTTCAGCACGGATGCGAAGCAACAATGGATCTATGAATTCCTCAGTGTGGAAAGCCTTCCCAAAAAAATCACCATGCTCTTCGACACAAAGGTGGACCGCGACACCAAGAGCCTCGCGGTGACGCAGCTCATGGGTCGTGACACGGTGGAACGCAGGGCCATCTTCGCCTTCAGCACCTTCCCCGCTTTCAACATCATGGATAATCTGCTCACGGAGGATGCCCTTGATGCATTGGTCAAGACGGCTACACAGGTCATGGAAGTCAAGGGAAAGCTCGAATGGCGTGAATCCTTCAGTGAGCAGGGAACCAGCCACCCGACGCTGTCCAGGTGCCAGCAGTTTCTTGGCGGACTGCAGCATTCCGCACCCAGACGGACGGATCGGGCGATGAACCTCTTCCTATACCTCATCACGCAGGGCAGGGACATTCCGCATCCGGAAGTATTGGAAACACAACTCAACAAATGCTTCGAGACGATGAAGCGGCTGTCTGGGATTTAATGCAAACAACATGGTAATGGAGCAAGAGAACATGTGGACAACGGGCATCCCACAGAGCGGACTGCTCAACAACAGTGGAGGACCCCGGTCGAGGACCCGAACGGAGGATGTACGGCAGTCTATCCTGAAAGGTGGTGGGGGTGCTCATTTCACGGAGGCCCACCATCTGGACCTGCCAAAGGAAGTGACGGATCCCGAGGCTTGGCTCTTTGAGATCGCCAAAAAAGAGGGATACCGCGACTGGGACCTACTGGCGTCAAACCTGCGGCTGCCTCGCATGAAGCTGCTGGTCGTGGAACTGAATGGCGACGCACCCATCGATCTCCGTCCGATGGAGATCCTGCGCACGGCATTCATCCTCGCACACACTAACGGTCAGCGCTACCTGCCCGAAGGACCGCGGATATTCACACGGAGCCGGCTCTGCCGTGGCATCCGATTGGTTGACATAAACCTTGACGCATACTATGAAATGGACTGAGAATACCATACGCAACATCATTGCCGACCTCTCTGAAGATAACCACTTCGCCTGTCGGGCGCTGTTCAGCATCACTACGGTAACGTTCACCCGAAAAGTGCCGACGTTGGCCGTGAGCCTGTCGAAGACCCCCACATTGTTCATCAACCGGGAGTTCCTGGAAGAGCATGCGCAAACGGAGGATGACATCAAGGCGGTGCTGATGCACGAATTCCTGCATGTCGTCCTGCTGCATACCGAGAAGTACACCCTGAACAATCCTCTGATGAACATCGCGCTCGATGCCGTCATCAACAGCATCATCCATCGTACTTACGGAGAGGCATACTCGAATTTCTTCAGGAGGTTTTACAAGCCGGAAGGTATGGAGATCCTGCTGCGGACCTGGGAGAACACCAACATGGTCACAGCCCTGCGCTGGAGGGAACTCCATACAAGGATCTATGCCGGAGCGATCGCTGGTGACGATCTTATCGAGCTACTGGAATCAATGCACGGGGAAAAGCTACTGATCGAACTATCAATGTTGATCGGAAGCCATGATGAATGGAACAACAGGATCTCGGAAGAGAACGGTGAACTGCTCGATGGCATCCTGAGAAAGATGGAAGGTGCCGGGATCTGGAGCAAGAAACAGCTCCCCGGCAAAAACGACCTCCTGCAGCAGCAATCCCGCCGGCTGGAAAAGAACAAGGTGAATTCCTGGAACAGGGAGAGCCTTCGGGTCCTGGAAAAATGTATGCGTCCCGATCCGAAGGCGATCAGGGAGGACGCCAGTGTTCTCCGGCTGCCCATCCTGAGCAATAAAGACCGGCGATCCTTTGCACGGATCGCAACGGATGCCTTGCTGCCATTTTCGGAGCATGAGTATGTAAAGCGTATGCCTTCGGAATCCGTCAACATCTACCTTGATGTGAGCGGGTCGATGAATGCGGAGATCGACCGGCTCATCATCCTGCTGTCGGGGTTCCGAAGTCATATCCGTCGCCCGCTCTGGGTATTCTCGAACAAGGTCGACAAGGCTGTGTTCCGAAATGGGAAAATCGAATACGAGTCCACTGGAGGTACAAGCATCTCCTGCGTGTTCGACCATATCCGCGAAAAAGGATTCCGAAGGAGCCTCATCGTCACCGACGGATATGTAGAATCCATCAGTCCCGTGATGCTGCGTGGCATCTCTCTACGGGATCTGCATGTACTGGTCAGCGCTAACGGTCAGGGACAACCGTTCTACGCGCACGGCATCAGATATCATCAACTAAAACCCCTAAAACCATGATCAGACAATCCGAAGCCGTTTTGAATGGACATCCCGACAAATTCTGCGACCTGATCGCCGACCGGCTCATACGGGAACTGTACAAGGTCGACACAGAAGCCTATGCGCAGATTGAAGTATCAACCTGGTCGGATCTGATCTTCCTGACCGGAAGCGCTGTTACCAGAACAAAAGCCGACCTGCCTGTGCGCGATATCATCGTCGGACTGGGGAAAGAGATCGGCTACACAAAGGACAATTACATCGATGTTACGAGGTACAAGATCATGGACCATATTTGCTGGATCACGCGCGACCCAAGGGAATGGACGCATTACTCCAACGACCAGTGCATCGTCGTAGGTTATGCCGGCTATGATGCCCTCACGCATTACCTCCCACCCGAACAGTTCCTCGTTTGGTATCTTCGGGAGGCGTTGGTCGTTGCATTGACAGACGGCCCGCTCCGGCTACAGGGACCAGATGGCAAGCTGTTGATCACCATGCGCGAGGAACAGGACGGATGGAAGCCCGATACGCTGCTGGTAACCCTACAGCATCAGGAAAGCCTTTCTTTTATGGAGCTGATCTCGCGGACGGAACAGGTGCTTCGACACGCTTGGGGATCATTGCAGGCAACTGACAGGCGTTGGGTAGGCAAGTGGGAGTCGATCAACATACTCATCAACCCGAACGGACCGTTGCTGAACGGCGGCAGTGACGGTGACAATGGGCAAACCGGAAGGAAGCTTGTAATGGACTATTATGGTCCGCGCATCCCCTTGGGCGGCGGGGCGATTTATGGGAAAGACCTTTCCCATATCGATCGTCTCGGAGCTTTTCAGGCACGCCGCTTCGCTTTGGAAATGGTTGATCAGGGCGCAAAGGAGTCCCTTGTCAGGGTATGCTACGCACCGGGACTGGAGGAGCCATTGTCTATAGATATTGTTTCAGACAAGCGACCGCATCGTTCACCAAAAGATTTCTTCCGGTTCCCTAATATGCGCAGAAATATCCGGTTGGCAGACATGGACTATGATCTTCGAACGCTGGGAGGATTTTACAATATGGGTTTGTCTGTGCATGCCGCTTATGAAATGTCATGATTCAAGCAGGAGCAAATTAAATATAAGGAATCAATAAAAATTCTATGTGGGATGTTCGAAAAAAACAAAGATATTATTCAAGTGTTGTCTAAAAAAATAAATTACCCTGTCGAATGAACAAGGAGCCCATTTGTTTTGCTCAGTTAGCTTTAGCAATTCCTGTTATTACTTGTTTATTCATCGGGCGCTATATTGAGTACTGGTTTCATTATTTCCCTTATTCAGGCTGGTGCAAGTCGCATATCCTGTTACAGCTA
>CAJBPC010000784.1 GCA_903957405.1 uncultured bacterium
CCACACTCCATTGTCTTCCTGAGCGAAGCGAAGGACCTGGACTGTTGGCTGTTCACCTCACCGCCACTGAACCACTCTCCATTGTCTTCCTGAGCGAAGCGAAGGACCTGGACTGTTGGCTGTTCCCCTCACCGCCCACGGGACCACTCCCCATTATCATCCTGCAGGGCCTGTCGCCTAGCAGCCCAGGCGGTCTTCGATGGCATAGGCATTCCGTTCCGGTGCGCTCCTCGATACCAGCTCCGCGATGAAACCGGCGAGAAACAACTGCGTGCCGATCACCATCGTCACCAGTGCCAGGTAGAAGGCTGGTTTATTGGTCAGCGCGTATTCGCTGTCGATGACCTTGTTGACGATCAGGAATGCACTGATCAGGAATCCCATGAAGAAGAAGAAAGTGCCCCAGAGGCCGAAGAACTGCATCGGACGCTTCCCGAATTTCCCAATGAACATGATCGTGCCGAGGTCGAGGAATCCGTTCACGAACCGCTCGATGCCGAATTTGGAGCTGCCGTATTTCCGGGCGCGATGCTCCACGACCTTCTCTCCGATGCGGCGGAAGCCCGCCCATTTTGCCAGGACGGGCATGTAGCGGTGCATCTCGCCATATACTTCGATGGATCGCACGACTTTCAGCCGGTAGGCTTTGAGGCCGCAGTTGAAATCATGCAGGTCGATGCCGGAGAGCTTGCGCGTCACCGCATTATAGAGCTTCGAGGGGAGGTTCTTGGTCAGGACGTTGTCATAGCGTTTTTTCTTCCAGCCGCTCACGATGTCGTAGCCATCTTCGCTGACCATCCTGAACAGCTCGGGGATCTCGTCCGGCGAGTCCTGCAGGTCGGCATCCATGGTGATCACGACATCCCCCGCGATGGCGCTGAAGGCTTCATTGAGTGCCGCACTCTTGCCATAGTTGCGCTGGAAACGGATGCCCTTGATGTTCGGGTTCGCCGCACGGATGGCGGTGATCACCTGCCAGGAATCGTCCGTACTCCCGTCATCCACCAGCATCACTTCGTAGGTGAATGCATGCTCGGTCATGACGCGCTCGATCCATGCGCATAATTCCGGAAGGGATTCCGCTTCGTCCTTGAGGGGTATGACGATACTTATGTCCATATGCAAATGTAAAGTAGAAGGTTGATTGTTCGCCGCGATCATCCCTGCACCGACGCATTCCCGGCACCGGCAAGGCATGCAGACAACCTGCAGGGGCGTTGTCTCTATGTGTTGACCGTGAGCCAGTCGCCGCATCGTGGCGTGACCGAACGAACCGGACCCCGAAGGATCAAGTCAGCATTGGATCCAGGGACGCAGGATTGGCCTGAATCAGTCGAAGTTCACGAGCGGCTGTCGAAGGGATTGCTTTCTTTCTTCGGCGTGATCCATGCACCGATCAAACCCGCGAACGCACCGGCGAAGAGGTTGTTCAGCAATATCCCGCCGATGACCGTCGGCCAGAAAAATTTCCTGAGGATCTCCAATGCCGGTTGTATCTGTTCTTCCGGCAC
>CAJBPC010000785.1 GCA_903957405.1 uncultured bacterium
AGAAGGTGTGAGTGCCGAAGTTATTGACCTGCGCACGATACGTCCACTGGATTGGATGACGATTCTTGAAAGCGTCAAGAAAACCAACAGGCTTGTCATCGTTGAGGAACAATGGCCCTTCGCTTCCGTGTCTTCAGAAATCACCTATCGCATCCAAAAGGAAGGCTTCGATTTCCTGGATGCTCCGATCCGTCGGATCACTTCTGTCGATGCTCCGATGCATTATGCTCCGAATCTTGTCGCACAATACCTGCCGGATGTTCCTAGAACCGTGAAGTTGGTCAAAGAGGTGATGTACATGAAGAAATGATCACTCCCTAAACATAACGGAAGGCAGCTGCGGCTGCCTTTTTTATTGATGCAACGCATGAAACGATTTTTAATTTCAGCCATGCTGACGGTCAAGTTGATCATCGGTGTCGGACAGACAAAACCATTGTCCAGTGACAGTGTCGTTCCGTTGGGAGCAATCGTTATAAAGGGCTTTGAAACCGGCAGTGAGCGACGTTCGGTTCCGGCATCCGTCTCCGTTTTTGGCATAAAGGAACTTCAGCGGTTTGATGGTCAATCCTTTGTGGCGGTCCTGAACACCGCACCGGGAGTCAGGATGGAAGAACGTTCCCCCGGGAGTTACAGACTTTCCGTGCGAGGAAGCCTGTTGCGTTCGCCATTCGGTATTCGAAACGTGAAAGTCTACCTGGATGATTTCATCCTGACAGATGCGGGAGGTAACAGCTACCTGAACCTATTGGATGTGCACGCTGTCAGCAGTGTTGAAATCATAAAGGGGCCTGCAGGCAGCATCTACGGCACCGGTACCGGCGGTGTAGTGAACCTCTCGACCAA
This sequence comes from uncultured bacterium, assembly GCA_903957405.1. GTDB lineage: Bacteria > Bacteroidota > Bacteroidia > Chitinophagales > Chitinophagaceae > Pollutibacter. The sequence continues at coordinate 847 of CAJBPC010000785.1, forward strand.
TGCCTCCTTCCCGGTCAGCGATTCCGGCAAAAAATATGATCGACTCACCCTGCAATTGGGTGGCGGATCTTATGGGCAGTTTTCTCAACACATGACATGGCAGGTCGCCGGCCCCAGGTCGAGCCTGACCATCCGTCAGGGTCATTACCAGTCAGACGGCTACAGGAGCAACAGCAGAATGAACAGGAATCTCCTGCAGGCCGACTGGTCTACTCGTTATGGGAAAGGGAATACCTTGCGTGCTTTCATGCTGCTCAGCGGCCTGGCTTATAGGACTCCAGGGGGACTTACCCTCGCACAGCAACTGGCCGATCCCCGACAGGCGAGACCCGGGACGGCAACCCTGCCTTCCGCAGAAACCCAGCGGGCCGGAGTGCGAAACACCACAGGACTTTTTGGCATTTCCGACACCCGGCAAATACATGCAAAATGGCAGATCAGAACAGCAATCACCGGTGCGGTGACGGACTTCGAGAATCCTTTCATCAGCAATTACGAGCAAAGGGCGGAAGTCAATTTGGGTGTTCGATCCATATTGACATATCGGGATAAATGGGGTTTCGGTGACATAGGCTGGATCAGTGGTTTTGAATGGCAGCGTGGTTTTTATCGCATTGACAGTTCTGGAAATGCCGCTGGAGAGCCCTCCGGTGCAAAAGTAAGGGACAGGATAAAAGCATTGCAGACATTCGCCTTCACGCAGGCGGAGCTTCGTTTGGGCACGGCATGGCTTTTGCAGGCGGGAATAAGTCTGAACAGGTTCGAGTACAACCTTGATCGCACCGAAGGCCTCCCCCAATATCCCAACACAGATATATCATTCGACCTTCAGGCTGCTCCGAGGATCGCGATCAACTATCAGCCTTTGCGCTCTGTATCGCTGCATGCATCCCTCACCCGTGGATTTTCGCCGCCATCGATTGCAGAAGTCAGGCCATCGGCAGGTGGTTTCGCCACAGGCTTGCAGGCGGAGAGGGGATGGAGTCATGAGGCCGGTGTCAAAGGATCTGCCGTACGCAACCGGGTGCAGTTCGACCTTACAGTCTTTCGCTTTGATCTAAAGGAGGCCATCGTCAGGCGAACCGACGCATCCGGTGCCGAATTTTTCGTCAACGCTGGAGATACCCGTCAACAAGGCATCGAACTTTTTACGGAGGGATATCCCGTCAATCGCACCGACGACGGGGCCTGGTTGCGTAAGCTTCGCTTATGGAGCAGCATCACCGCTTCGGATTTCAGGTTCGGGGAGTATGCAGTGAACAACACATCCTTCAAGGGAAAACGACTGACAGGCGTGCCACAGCGGGTGTATGTGGCGGGTATGGACGTACATCTCAAAAAAGGGTTTTATGTGCATACCACCTTCAATCATACGGGGCGGCTGCCACTCACAGATGCCAACGACGTCTATGCGGATGCATACGATCTGTGGCAGATGCGGGCAGGATGGAAGGGGATTGTAAGAAGCTGGAAGGTTGAGGTATATGTCGGTGGGGATAACCTCACAAACAATTTATACTCGCTCGGCAATGACTTGAATGCATTCGGCAGGCGGTTTTATAATCCCGCACCTGCAAGGAATTTTTTCGGCGGGTTGATTTTTTCACCATGATATTACCAAGATCTCCTTTGCTGAAATTGAAAAACCCATTCCGGTGTTGTTAGGTCTCCATTTTCTTGCAGCGAATACCATGGGTTCATCGATGCATCCGTGGGATTCCGGAGGATATGAATATCCTGGGCGGGCATGTAACTCTGGCAAAGTATGAATACGTATTTGCCATGGACATCCCGCGCGACATCTATCACCATAACGGCATGCCCTGGCGAGCCTCCTTTTATGAACACATCCCCGGCACGAATCTCCGCAGGATCCTTTGCTTTTTTCAATTGTTGTTCGAGGGAGAGGGTTCCACACCAGGAAAAGACCTGCTCCAGATAACGATCAAAGGATGGTCTGTCAGTCTGCGATCCGGGTCTGTACGCGTTTTTATCGTTGTCATAGAAGACAATCTCGTCCTTCTTTCCCGATGAAAGCAGGTACTCGGCCCTTAATCTCATGACGGCATCTGCGCATTGCTGAAGGTTTTTTTCGCCGACCGATATTTTCATCACAGCAAATTGTGCGGACTGGTTTCGTTTCGGTTGACCGTTGTGTAAATAAACGATGTTATCATTGCGAAGCTCCAATTGACGAAGCCAGGCACCGAAGGAGCCGTTGCCCACTGGTACGCGGGTATAGCCTCGAGGGATCGGGATCATTCCGATCTTCCCATATCCCTTTTCATGTTCGTATACATGCGCATCTTGCACCGGGGAGCAGGCGGTGAAAAATTGCAGCAGATCGGCAAGCAACAACAGGTACTTCATAATTGCTTATTTTTATCTTTCGACAAACAAGCTAAAGCTTATACTTAAAAAAATATTGTTAATCATTTTACATGCCGAACATCCTGATCATTGACGATGAAAGATCCATACGCAAGACGCTGACGGAGATACTCACATACGAGGGGTACAAGGTGGATGAGGCCGGTGACGGGGAAGACGGGTTGAAGAAGTTCAGGGATAAGGGATATGATGCGGTGCTTTGCGACATCAAGATGCCGAAAGTTGACGGGTTGGAATTCCTGGAAAAGGCGGCAGAGATCAATCCGGATGTGCCTGTGATCATGATCTCCGGCCATGGCACGATCGAAACTGCGGTGGAAGCGGTCAAGAAAGGCGCCTACGATTACATTGCCAAGCCACCCGATCTGAATCGTTTGCTCATCACCCTGCGAAACGCCATTGAGCGTACAAGCCTGGTTGCGGATGTCAAAGTCCTTCGCCGCAAAGCGATGCGCACGGAGGAGATGATCGGTGAATCACAGGGGATCGTTAAGATCAAGGAAACGATCGACAAGGTGGCGCCTACTGATGCAAGAGTGCTCATCACCGGCGAAAACGGATCCGGCAAAGAACTCGTTGCCCGTTGGCTTCATGAAAAAAGCATGCGCGCAAAGGCACCGTTGGTGGAAGTCAATTGTGCGGCCATTCCGGGTGAACTCATTGAAAGCGAACTGTTTGGTCATGAGAAGGGGTCGTTTACTTCCGCCGTCAAGCAGCGGATAGGGAAATTCGAGCAGGCGCACGGCGGCACATTGTTCCTCGATGAGATCGGAGATATGAGTCTGAATGCACAAGCAAAAGTGCTCAGGGCGCTTCAGGAAGGAAAGATCACCAGGGTGGGGGGTGATAAGGATATCAGCGTGGATGTCCGCGTCATTTGCGCTACGAACAAGGATCTGTTGAAGGAAGTCGAAGACAAGCAGTTCCGGCTGGATCTGTATCACCGCTTGAGTGTGATCATCATCCATGTGCCCTCGCTCAATGATCGTAAGGAAGATATTCCCTTGCTGACAGATAAGTTCCTTGATAACATCTGTAAGGATTATGGCATACCCAAGAAGCCGATCGAACCCTTGGCGTTGAAAGAACTTCAGGAACACAACTGGACAGGGAATATCCGGGAGCTCCGTAACGTTGTGGAGCGGCTTGTGATCCTTTCAGGAAAAAGTATCACGCATGGAGATGTTAAATCTCACGTGCTGCCTTCAGCTTAATATGCCCACAGGCGAATTTTTATAGTATTTTTGACACTTACGATTAAATCATATCTACGTCATGAGCTTGGGATTGATCATTTTCATAGTTGCGACGATCGGCTATCACATTGGATTATACGGGATGTTCAGGAAAGCGGGCATCACCCCATGGAAGGCATTGATCCCTTTTTACAATACCTGGTTGATGGTGGAGAAGATGAAGGTGAAATCATATTGGTTCTATCTGCAATTCATCCCCATCGTCGGTCAATTCATCACGATCTGGCTTTGCATTCTTTTTGTGGAGCATTTCGGTCGGTTTTCCTTGCTCCATCACGCGGCGGCTGTTTTTTTTCCTTTCATTTATTTCCCATACCTCGGTTTCTCAAAGAATGAGCGGTATGGGGGTTCGGAGGCTGTTGCGAGATACAACAAGTCTGCTACGCGCGAATG
>CAJBPC010000786.1 GCA_903957405.1 uncultured bacterium
ACCCATAATTTTAATTATATCGGAAGTCGGACCACCGGAAATGATGGAGGAAGTTTTCTGATCGCTGGTCCAGATTGGAAAGGGGAGACGCCCAAGGGCATCAAGAAGGTCTTCCGTTGTGAAACACAATTCGCTTATGCCCTATACCGCACGCAGTTGTTCAATCCTGCGGACCTGGCAAATGTCAAGAAAGTGCAGGCAGGTTATAAAGTAGAACCCCTTTCTTCATTCCTTGGACAACCTACACCGACTTCCGCCGCGGTCATCGACTTCATCAAGCCCCTGGGTGTCGAGGAACAAAAATCATCGATTGATTTCTTCAACGTCCTGAATTTCCAACTTCAGTTTTGTCCAACCCATCCTTCCGAAAAGGACCTCATGGAGAGATTCGCCAAACTCGGCATCGTTGCCGGAAAAAAGATCGATACTGCTTCTTGGTCACCTGATATCAGGAATGCCATACATCAGGGCATCGCCGATGCCTGGGCGGAATATGCCGTCACCAAAGGCAAGGTGGATCGCAAGGAACTGACATCTGGCGACGTTTTCGGAACCCGCGAGTTCCTTAAAAACAATTACATGTATCGTTTGGTGGGTGCCCTGCTGGGCATTTACGGCAACTCACGCGAAGAAGCGCAGTACCCCATTTATTTTACGGACGAAGAGGGTATGCCGCTAAATGGGGCGGAGCATGCATACAAGCTTGATCTCGCTCCCGGAAAATTACCTCCCGTTAATGGCTTCTGGTCTGTCACGATGTATGAGCTGCCGTCCATGTTGCTCACTGAGAACGCCCTGAACCGCTACCTGATCAACTCCCCGATGCTGCCCCAATTGAAAAAAGACGCCGATGGCGGCATCACCCTATACATTCAGAACACCTCCCCGGGCAAGGATAAAGCATCCAATTGGCTTCCTGCTCCCAAAGGACCTTTCTATATGGTGCTAAGGGTGTACTGGCCTAAGGAAGAGATCCTGAACGGAAGCTGGAAGGCCCCTCAGATCGTTCGGTCCAAATAATGGGTATCTATTCACATATTAAAAATCACCGTCATGCGTTTTAAACTACTGTCACTTTTACTTATTGTCGCAATGGCCTTTTATGCCTGTAACGGCAGTGGCAATGCACCTGGCAAGGACTCCAGTGCTGCTTCCGGATCCACACCCGATGCATCTGCCGACCATATGGCCACCCGATTGGGTGACTTGAAACTGGAAAGCGGTTATCCTTCTGAAGAGGCGATCAATAAACTATATGACGAACGGGATTTCCAGCGTGCCTGTCAGGTTCATACATGGGCCTTGCCGATGGTTGGATTCCATGCCCTGCACCTTGCACAACGAGACCAGATCGGGGTGAAGGACGGGGATGTTGCCATTTTCCTGGACCTCGCCGACAAAAAGGGAATGCTCACACCCAATATCACCACGCTTTACGCATTCACTTTTTGGAATCTGAACCAAAAGGGCCCCCTGGTGATCGAGGCACCTGCCGGGTTGATCGCAGGAGGCGTGCTGGATCTTTGGCAACAACCGATCACCGATATCGGCCAAACAGGTCCAGATAAAGGCGCGGGTGGGAAATACCTGATCCTTCCCCCGGGTTCCAAGGACATCGTTGCTCCGGGTTTTCGTGTCTTCAAATCGCCTACCGCGCAGGTATGGTTCGGGACACGGGGCTTGGATCCTGATCCCGCTAAGGCAAAGGCAACGGTATGCAGTCACAAAATCTATGGCTGGAACGACAGGGCCAAGGCCGGATCCACCAATTATGTACTCGTGAACGGCAAGACGTGGACATCTGCACATCCGACGGACGTTGAATATTTCAAAATCCTTGCAGAGGCGCTCATGAATGAACCTGTGCAGACACGCGACCGGGTGATGCAGGCGATGCTCGCATCGTTGGGGATCATCAAAGGGAAACCCTTCAATCCGGATGAACGTATGACAAAGATCTTCAATGAGGCCGCCATAGTGGGCGAACTTACCGCCCGTGCCAACGCATATGAAAAAAGGTTCAAGGGCGCCAAGGTCTGGGAAGGGAAAAAATGGGAGTATGCAAATCTTGTGGAACTGAATCAGGAAGACAGCAATTATACACAGATAGACGAGCGGGCATCCTGGTTCTATGAAGCCATAGGCAACAGTACAGGCATGCAGGGAAGGGTACTCGGATTCGGGCAGGCTTATCTGGAGACCTCCAAAGACAAGGCCGGCAACTGGCTGCAGGGGGCAAAGAACTACCGGATGCACATACCACCGAATGTCCCTGCCAAACAGTTCTGGTCCATCACCCTGTATGATAACGTCACCCGATACCCCCTTGTTACCGACCAGGGATCGGCCGATATATCCTCCCGTATGGACATAGAAAGAAATCCGGATGGTTCCGTGGATGTCTACTTTGGTCCGTCAAAGCCGGCCGGCTCAAATAGGAACTATATCAAGACACTCCCCGGGAAAGGCTGGTTCCCCTATTTCCGTTTCTATGCGCCGAGTGAGGATTATTTCAATAAAAAATGGCAACTCGAGGATATCGAGGAAATCAAGTAGCATCACACAGACCCTTGACCGGCATCATCCCCCACCCGGGGATGATGCCTTTTTTTTGCCCAAGGGGTGATGGGCTTCTCCAAACATGGGGGTCGTCAGACAATAGATCTGAGCAAAAAAACCAGTCGCAAGAGAAATCATCGGGATATTTCTGGGCGTAAGCCCAAGTCAACCATCCGGCACGTTAATCCGGAATCCGATCATTTCTTCAACGGCAGACGGAAGGCGATGTAACTGTCGCCTTTTTTCATGCCCAGCTTGGTACCGCCGACCGCGAGGGCTATGTACTGCACCCCTTCCACCTCGTAGGTGCTTGGCGTCGCGAAGCTCGACGTGGGCAGGATCGTCTCCCATAGCAGCTTGCCGGTCCGCTTGTCAAAGGCCCGGAAGGTGCTATCGCGGGTGGCGGCAATGAAGAACAATCCGCCCTTGGTGACGATACCGCCTCCGTAGTTCTCGGTGCCGGTGACGGGAATGCCCTGCTTCGTCAGTTCCCGGAACTCCCCCAGCGGACGCTGCCAGACATGCTCGCCGGTGTTCAGGTTGATGGCCGTAAGCGTACCCCAGGGCGGGGTGATGGCCGGGTATCCGTTCTTGTCCAGGAACTTATCGTAGCCAACGAACTGGTAGGGAATGTCAAAGGATTCGACATCGCCCCCGGATTCCGCCTCCTGCTTTTCGGTACCCAGCATAAAATCGACCACGGCGGTCTTCTCATTGGCCGCCAGCTGGGGAAATCCAGGCATCATACCCTTGCCACCCCGGATGATGGTTTCTATATATGCCCGGTCGCGGCGATGTTCGATACCGACCAGAGAAGGATATCCGCTGGGGACATTTCCGGAGCGATCTTCCCGGTGACAGCTGGCACAGTTCTTCTGATACACCCGTTGCCCGAAGGACAGCGTCTGGTTCTTTTCGGGTTTGGCAGCATCCTTGAGCTGCAGCACCCAGGCCATCTGGTTCGCATTCACATAGAGATAGCCGGTCTCCGGATCGAAGGAGGCGCCTCCCCATTCGCCACCGCCGTCAAAGCCCGGCAACATCAGCGTGCCCTGTTTTGATGGCGGATCATAGGTCTTCGTACGATAAGCCCGATAACGGGCGAGCAGTTCGTCATGATTCTCCGCCCATGGATTGATGTCCTGCTCGGTGAGTTTCGTCCTGGCGTAGGCCTTGGGCATGCGCGGGATGGGCTGCGTAGGCGAAAGCGTTTCCCCCTCGACGCCGTCAACCGGCACTTTGACTTCATCGATCGGAAAGACGGGTGTTCCGGTCTCCCGGTCGAACACATAGACATAGCCCTGCTTAGTGATCTGAGCGACCGCATCGATCTCTTTCCCGTCGCGGCGGATGGTGACCAGGTTGGGTGGTGCGGGCAGGTCGCGGTCCCAGACATCATGATGCACGAACTGATAATGCCAGATGCGCTTGCCGGTATTGGCGTCCAGCGCCAGCAGACAGTTGGCGAAGAGGTTGTCGCCCTTTCGGTTTCCTCCGTAAAAATCGAAGGCGGCTGATCCGGTGGGCACGTACACGATCTCGCGTTTCCTGTCGATGCTCATCCCCGACCAGTTGTTGGCACCTCCGACATCGGTGTTCAGATGATTGTCTGGCGCCCAGGTTTCGTATCCGAATTCTCCCGGGCGGGGCATGGTGCGAAACACCCATTTGAGCTTGCCGGTGACGATGTCGAAGCATTGGATATGACCGGGTGCGGCCCCGGCGGATTCCGACAGGTGCAGCGGCATGATGATGGAATTTTTG
>CAJBPC010000787.1 GCA_903957405.1 uncultured bacterium
AAGCTCGTCAGCTGGGACGGGGGGAATCGGAAGCGGAGCAGATCTATGGTGGGCATCAAGTGCTTACAGCTTCCGGAAACCAACTCCCTGCAAGCGTCACAATCCGTGTCCCTGTCATGGCAATAGCTGTCTCCCGTGATGCAGAATATCAATTCCAGATACCGGCGATCCGGATCAGCAGGATGGTAATGGTATACGAGCATGCCCGTGTCTTCCAAGCTGAATTTAGGGAGTTTCCGGTACCTCCTGATATCATATTGCCAAGTCCCCGGGATCTGCTTTTCCCGTTCATGCAGCAGCTCCAGTCCATCCAGCATGACGGAACTGCCGTGGGCAATGCTGATTATGTCGGGAACGTCGATCATGATCCGCAAAGATAACTCGTTTGCTCGGATGATGACCGGGATGGGGTGACGCGGTACGGATTGCTGATGTGGACATTATCTTGGGAAATGGAAGGGGCTGTTGGGCATAAGAATTGACCAGAAGGTTCAATTTCGGTAACTTTGCAGACATTTGGAAACGTTCAGAAAATAAAGGTTTCACAAGCAAGTATGACAACGGAAAGCAATGATCAAAAGCCTGTTCTGCCGAACGGGTACGGGGCAGACAGCATCCAGGTCCTGGAGGGTTTGGAAGCCGTTCGAAAGCGACCGGCGATGTACATCGGAGATATCGGAGTGAAAGGCCTTCATCACTTGGTATACGAGGTGGTGGACAACTCGATCGACGAAGCGCTTGCCGGGTATTGCAAAAACATCGATGTCATCATCCATGAGGATAATTCGATATCGGTGCAGGACGACGGGCGGGGTATTCCTACGGGGATACATGCCAAGGAGGGACGCAGCGCCTTGGAAGTGGTGATGACTGTTCTTCACGCAGGGGGTAAATTCGACAAGAATACTTATAAGGTCTCCGGTGGACTCCATGGCGTGGGGGTGAGTTGTGTGAACGCACTCAGCAGCCTGCTGCACGTCAAAGTGGAAAGAGACGGCAAGTCCTTCGAACAAGAATACAAGAAGGGCGTGCCTCAATATCCCGTGCGGGAGACCGGCAATAGTGACAAGACCGGCACCAATGTGCGTTTCTGGCCAGATCTTGAGATCTTCACATCAGGTATATATGTAAAAGACATCCTTGAGAGCCGACTCCGGGAATTGTCGTACCTGAACCGGAAGATCCGGATTCTGATCACCGACAAACGGGAGATCGATGAACAGGGAGAACCCTATCGAAAGGAATTCTACAGCGAGGGAGGCATCATCGAGTTTGTTGAGATGCTCGACCGGAATGGAAATCGCAACGCGCTGATTTCGAAGGTTGTATATATGGAAGGCTATGATCCGGAATCGAATGTCGCGGTGGAAGTGGCCATCAACTACAACGACTCCTACAATGAGCATATCTTCTCCTATGTCAATAATATAAACACCATCGAAGGCGGCACCCATGTGGCCGGTTTCCGAAGGGCGATCACGCGTGTCTTCCAGCAATATGGCAAGAAGGAAGGGATGTTTGAAAAGTCCAAGGTGGAAGTGGAAGGAGATGATTTCAGGGAAGGCCTGAGCGCTGTTATATCTGTCAAGGTACCGGAGCCGCAGTTCGAAGGACAAACGAAAACCAAACTCGGCAATTCGGAGGTCATCGGAATTGTCGACACCACCGTGGCACGCGCACTCCAGGCTTATCTTGAAGAAAATCCAAAAGAGGCCAAATCCATCATCAGCAAGGTTATCCTTGCGGCGCAGGCCAGGGCCGCAGCCAGAAAGGCGCGCGAACTGGTACAGCGTAAAACAGTGCTTTCCGGTGGTGGCATGCCCGGTAAACTATCGGATTGCTCAGAAAGGAACCCCAGCAAATGCGAGCTGTTTCTGGTGGAAGGAGATTCCGCAGGCGGCACCGCCAAGCAGGGTCGCGACCGGAATTACCAAGCCATCCTCCCCCTGCGGGGCAAGATCCTGAACGTGGAAAAAGCCATGGAACACAGGATTTATGACAATGAAGAGATCCGAAACATGTTCACGGCACTCGGTGTCAAGGTCGGTACGCTTGAAGACCCGAAAGCACTGGATCTTTCCCGCTTGCGCTACCATAAGCTCATCATCATGACCGATGCGGACATCGACGGCAGCCATATCGCAACGCTGATCCTGACCTTCCTCTTCCGATACATGAAGGAAATGGTCCAGCAAGGCTACGTATACATCGCTCAGCCGCCGCTATACCTGGTGAAAAAAGGTAAGGAACAACAATACGCATGGAACGAAGAACAACGCAGGTTCTATATTGAAAAAATCGGAGCAGGAAAAGAAGACAGTGTCAGCGTGCAGCGATACAAAGGTCTTGGTGAGATGAACGCCTCCCAACTTTGGGATACTACGATGAATCCTGCTTCCCGCACGCTGAAGCAGGTGACGATCGAAAGCGCCGCAGAAGCCGACCGGATCTTCAGCATGCTCATGGGTGATGAAGTCGCTCCCAGACGCGAATTCATCGAATCTCATGCCCGCTACGCCAAACTCGACATCTGAGCCGCACATGTCCTCGCATTTGCGCACAGATTGCCGTTATTGAACCAATAAAGAAGGATCTCCGGGAAATTCAAATCCTCCAGGAGGTCCTTTTACTTTGCATATTCTGCTGTAATTTCACCTTCACATGAAAAATTTCCTCTATTCCCTGCTGGCTGCCTCCAGTCTCTTACTCACGGGTTGTTTTAATATCACCGATGAGATCTTTTTCGATAAAAATGGCGGTGGAACATTCCAGACAAAAATCGATGCCGGAAAGATGATGGAGATGATGGAGATGATCAAAACCTTCCTGCCTGACAGCCTTAAAGACAGTCCCGAGCTGAAAAACCTAAACCTGAAAGACTCTCTGAAAAATATGTGGCCGGAACTGGAGAAAGTCGCAGGCGTGAGCAATGTGACGCGAGAAAGCACAGAGGAATCGGTCTTCATGGTGTCGTTCAAGTTTTCGGATATCAATGCACTGAACAGGGCCATCGCCGCCAGGACAAAAGAGGATACATCCACAACCGGGAAAACCGACGCATACAGTTTCGAAAAGGGAAGACTTATATGCAACAGCTCCATGTTCGATGGCATGGGAGACATGATGAAAGAACTTGGCAACGATATGCCGGGCACAGAAAATCAGGAGATGGGCATGGAAATGTTCCAAGGCATGATGGACGACATGAAGCACACGTCGATCTACCATTTTCCCGGCAAGATCAAGGACTATACCAACAAACGCGCAACACTTTCAAATGACGGGAAAACCATGACGCTTGAGATCGACATGATGGACTCGAAAACCAAACAGACGCAACACAACGATATCAAGTTCAATTGATCCCATATAAAGGCGGAATGAAAAACAAAATGAGTGCGCTTCTACATGGGATGATTCCGCTGATATGCCTATTCATGAATCTCTCGGTCGCCGCACAGGTGGCCAACCCATATTACATGAATGGATCTGCCACCCAGGATAACTGCAACTGCTATACGCTGACGCCAGATGCCAATACCAGGTCAGGCTCTGTCTGGAATATCTATAAGATAAACCTTAAAGACACTTTCGATTTCAAATTCAGCGTCTACCTTGGCGCAACGGATGCCAATGGGGCTGACGGTATAGCATTCGTGCTGCAACCCATCAGTACGCAGGTGGGTAGTACCGGCGGCGGGCTTGGCTTCAGCGGGGTGACCCCATCCATCGGCGTCACGATCGATACCTGGCAGAACTCAGATAATAACGATCCCCTTCACGACCACATCGCCATTCAGCGGAACGGCGACTTAGGCCACCAGTCCGTCAACAACCTCGCCGGTCCGGTCACCGCATTGGCCTCAAGTGATAATATCGAAGATGGCAACTGGCATTTGTTGCAGGTGCAGTGGAATCCCAGCACAAAAATCCTGAAAGCATCGATGGACGGAGTGGATCGGGTAAGCGCCACCATCGATCTGGTAGCCACCGTGTTCAATAACGACCCTGAAGTATTCTGGGGATTCACAGCCTCCACCGGCGGTGCGCGAAACCTGCAACGTTTCTGTACCGCACTCGACCCGCGCGTAAAAAATCTTTCAGCCCAGGAAACCTGCTTCGGCAAACCGATCACATTTCAGGATAGTTCGAGCTCCTTCAGTAAGGTCGTGAAATGGTTCTGGGACTTTGGAGATGGTACCACAGACACCCTCCCCAATCCTCCACCACACCTGTATGCCGCGCCCGGCAATTATACCGTAAAACTGAATATACTGGGCAATAACGGTTGTTTGTCCGACACCCTCAGGCAACCAGTGATAGTAGGCTCCGATCCTTTCACGAACATCAAATGGGCACCCGACCCGGTTTGTGCGTTTGCCCCCGTACAATTCAGGGATTCATCCCAGGTAGCCTATGGTACTGTCAACCAATGGGCATGGAATGTCGGGGGTGCAAACTTCACGACACAAAACCCATACCTTCCCGGCGGACTCCCCGCTGGAAGACAATCGATTTCTCTGAGGGTCAGGACTGCAGAGGGCTGCATTTCATCCGTCGTAACCAAGGAAGTGGACATCCTCCCACTACCCGCAGCAGACATCATCACAAACGGTTTCCTTTGCGCAGGTGAAACAATCACGATTTCAGGCACAAGCCTCACGCCATCCATACCCATCACCAAATGGATCTGGGATCTCGGGGACGGGCGGAAAGACAGCAGTGGATCAAGCATCGTCCCAAAGTTCGCAAGTGGGGGATCATACCTTATTTCATTGCTGGTACGAGGGATCAATGGCTGCCAGTCGATTCCAGACACCGCAACCATCAGTGTGTTTGAAACAAAAGCTTTCGCCGGCAATGATACCATCGTAGGACTGGGACTGCCCTTTCAGCTCATGGGCTCAGGCGGACTCATCTACAGCTGGTCGCC
>CAJBPC010000788.1 GCA_903957405.1 uncultured bacterium
ATCATTTAATTCACGGGGTTTCACAAACTTCTTTTCGATAGGCATCGCCTAGATAACTCACATATTTCATCCTCATGCACCTCTACGGTACATGAGGATTTTTTTATCCCTTTCTCCAACAGGGTTTATTTATTTTTGATGGTTTTGTTGAATTATTTCTAATATCTGATCAATTTTAAATGTAAAAATGCAGTCTGCATTGTTTTAATGTTAGATTATTAGTTGATTTTCAAAATCATTAACATAACCACTATGCAGAACCCCGGCTTTTGGTTTATCTTTGCACTGTTAACAAATGCAGATCATGCATTTATGTTTAACAAACGCCCCGTTTAATTGCCACCAACGACTGCTTCCATTCTTTTTTATTCCAGCGGGTCAATATTACCAAAACTCGACTCATCATTCCTTAGTCAAGCATTAGGAAATACATGACCAAGTGACTCAAGGGTCAAACTCAAAGCCTAGTACAGACAAATTGACAGTATATATGAAACAAGAACAATCAACAGTGATTCCACAGGAAGTAACACTCAAACAGAAAAAAAACAAAACACACAACTCCAACAGCGGAATATGGAAAATATTCCTGATCGTTTTTCTTTCCTCAGTGTCGTTTCCCAACCTGGCATATGTGCAGGGCGATATTGTGCTACAAAAGCATGGTGCCATATCTTCCGTTGCGATGCCGAATGACACCAGCCGCTTCGTCTGCTGCGGAGATGAAAAGAGTTTTGATGGCATCAGGGGAAATGTTCAGCTCTTAAAAATGCCAACAGCGGAGATGATCGCCAAGGCCGATCTGGAATTAAAAGGAAACCTGATCCATTCCCTCAGTCCGGTCCGCATCAGCATCCCTATACATGGGTTGACATCATCCGATGCTGTCATGCACGAGCAATTCGTATCGGAGACGAGCATATCGTTGGTGTTCAACGCGGATTCCGACGAGCAGATCGACAATGATTTTCGAGCAGCACATATCATCACGAACATGCCAGGCTTACACAGCAAAGCGGACAGGGAAATGGATGCCAATTTCCGGGAGGAGCATTTATCCGGAAAGTTGATCACCCTGCCTGCTTCAATCCGCTATGTCATTGCAGATCAGGAGATCGAAGCCCTTAGTAAAACGATGGATACCGAATAAAGCCTATTGCAATTGAGCCATTGAAGTTTCTTAGAAGATCATAGTGTTTCGTCCATTTCGTGGAAGTTTTGGTTATAAAAAAGCCGGTCATCTGACCGGTTTTTTAATTTGTGCGATTTTTGAAAATGCCCCAGGCCTGTAAGCCGGATTCTGTGACCTAGGCTTTCACCATGGCCGGCCATCATTTATCTGCCTGACAGGTTACCCTGTCAAGTCAATCTGCCTACCCTTCCCCCTGTCCCCTAAGGGAGCAATGAACGAGTCACCCATCTGCATTCCCCGTTTCCAGGTCCTGCACGGAGGATATACATGGCATTTCAGCACGTAAGGTTTACCCTCTGGTACCATTACTGGCAGCAGGCGTGGGCTCTTACCCCACATTTTCACCCTTACCCCATCGAAACAGGGCGGTCATTTTCTGTGGCACTCTCTGTTCCCGCCGAAACGAGACCCGGCTCTTCACCGGTACGACGCTCTATGCTGTCCGGACTTTCCTCCTTCCGCTTTTGGGGCGGATGACGATGGCCCGGCCTGGGGCCTTTTTGTTACTGATGCTATCATCGGCGCAATCGATGCAAAGGTATGCAATTGCAATGCGCCTGTTGGATACGCTGAGGTCGTTGCTAGTATTGATAATAAATCTCCGTTGCCCCATAACCGAATAAAGGGTGGTATTGATTCACAAACGACTTCACATCCTTTCGATAACGAAGCAGTTGATGGATTTCGTCGCGGAGACGACCTGTACCGACACCGTGGATGACAATGAGCTTGGGCTGATGATGAAAAACTGTAAGCTCACAGTATCTTTCAAATTCCTTTAGCTGAAGTTCAAGCATCATTGCAGGACTCATTCGCCTCCAGTCATCTGTGAGTTTTTCAATATGCAGATCGACCGTGGATTGCGGCAGCCCTAACCGGTCCTTTTTTGCATTTCCTTCATGCACCTTGAAACCTGCCCTTGCGAGGGAACTCATATTTTCTTCCGACTCCGGAACCCTTTCAGGCCAGGTATCAAAAAGAAGATACATGAAATGGGCCTGCTGTAGGGAACGCATCTCCTCCACTTTTTGAAAGAGATGCTTCGCACGTACCTTGTGGAAGGCTTCGAAATGAGGCGCTCTTTTCTTATCCGGCACTTTCAGGATGAAATCGAAATTGAATTTCGGAGCCTCATTCATATCCTCAAGCGGAACATCGTGCAGATAGAAATCAGAAAGTGGAAGGATATCGTTCTTCAGTTCAAAATCGAGCTTCCCGGCATGCGTGAG
>CAJBPC010000789.1 GCA_903957405.1 uncultured bacterium
CCAATCTCAGCAATGCCGGCAGCATCTCCGGCGCCGGAAAGCTGACCATGGGCGGGAGTTCCGCCCAGACGATCTCGGGCACGGGCACGGTCTCTAACCTGGAGATCAACAACAGCACAGGCGTGGCCATCACCTCCGGTGCGGGCAACATGTTGACCCTCACCGGCAGGCTCACTCCGACGGCCGGCACACTGACGACCAATGGCAACCTGACCCTGCGCAGCAATGCAAGTGGCACGGCCAGGGTGGGTGCAGGTCACGCATCGGGCGGATACATCAGCGGGAATGTCGTCACACAGCGGCACCTCACCATGCTCACAGGCTCGAGTCGCAACGGACGTGCGTGGAGACTCGTGACGATCCCGGTCACGGGTACGGGCACCCTGCGTGATGTCTTCATGGCCGGGCAGTCGGGTGCCGACTTAACGGTTTCGGGTAACCGAAGCACGCAACCCAGTGATCTCGGCACGGTCGTCATCGGCCACAATCAGCCGAGTGCCGCCACCGCCAACGGACTTGGCTACGACTGGATCGGCATCGCCGGTCAGGTGAGCAGTCTGAGATATTATCAACAGAGCGCCACCAGTGGCTCCTTCGCCTCGAGTCAGGTGCCTTCACTCCTCACAACTTATACGGCGGCGGATCAGGGGTACATGATCTTCGCCCGCGGCGACAGGCAGCAGGAATACAATGGTACGGGCAATGCGTCCACCACCACGCTTCAGGCGACCGGTGCACTCCGGCAGGGGACGGTCAGCGTCTCGATCCCGGCCCTGGCATCTGCTGGCTATGTGCTGGTGGGCAATCCCTACATGGCGCTGCTCGACATGGAAAAAGTGTTCGTCGATGCTGTCAATACGGGAGTCATCGAAAGCACGGTGTACATCTGGGATGCCAATATTGACGGAAACTTGCTCAAACAAGGCGCCTACCGGGCAGTGACACGCAATGGCGTGAACGACTGGACGGCTACAGGTGCAGGCGCCAATCCTCAGTACATCGAGAGCGGCAGTGCCTTCTTCGTGAAGCCTTCGTCCAGCGGCGGCACGCTGAGCATCAAAGAATCGCACAAGGTGGACGGCACGCCGGGCATTGCGCCACACAGCAGCATGACCGATGGTCCTTCGTGACTGTTCATCAACCTCGAGGTAACGGATACGACTAACCGAAGACTGGTGGACGGCGCCGTCGCCTTCTTCGATGCAAACTATAGGGATGGCCTGGGTGATGCGGTGGACATCGAGCCGATGACAAATCTCACGGCAGGTTCCATCACGCTGCGTCAAGCAGGCAGAAGATTATCGATGGATGGTCGACCCTGGCCGGCGGACAGCGCGGCACGCACCATTCCGGTGGACATGCGCAACCTGGGCAACGATGCCTATGTGCTGCGGATCATTGCGACCAACATGCGTAAAGAAGGCTTCACGGTCTGGCTGAAGGACCGGCACCTCAATAAGGAAACCGCGCTGAGAACTGACGACGAGACGCTGTATCCCTTCCGCCGCACGGGCGATCAGGGCATCGACAGCAGTCGCTTCGAGATCGTGTATCGCCTGTCGAAGCCTACGAACGCCGGCACGCTCACACCGGATGACGAAGTAGGCGGGATTGCGCCAAGACTTTATCCGAACCCTGCGAAGGCCGCTGAAGTCAAACTCTCGCTGGGCTCGCTGGCGCCGGGCCGCTACGAGGTGCAGGTGGTCGATATGTCGGGTCGATTGGTGCTGTCAAAATCACTCGAGCATCTTTCGGTGAAGGGAGAATACCGGTTCCAACAGGGTCGCAAGCTGGCCCCGGGAACGTACATCATCCGGGTAAGCGATATGCAACAACAACTGAAGGAAACGCTCCGCCTGGTGGTGGAGTAATCATGAAAGAATCCGAGCGCAGGGCAGGGAGGACGCGGAGATCCGCCGAGTCTTTGTCCTGCGCTACATGAAAAAAATCAAAACAATGAAAAAGCTCATCACGATAATCCTGCTGGTCATACATTTCAACGCCTTCTCCCAGGACGCACCTTCAGACGGGGACGGTACAGTACCCGTCGACGGTGGCATCACGCTGCTGCTGGCAGCTGGGGCGGCCTATGCGTGGCGCAGGCTTTGCCGAAAGGACGTGCATTGAAAGTCAAAGCTCCTCACTGCCCACACAACCACACTCCATTGTCATCCTAAGCGAAGGACCTGGCCTGTTGGCTGTTCTGTTTCGCATGTGTTGACCCTGGTATCCATTTTGTACAACGCATGCATCATCAATGTTTTTCAATACAATCGCCGCTTTCTTTTTATAGCGCATCAAACATCTTTTCCTGAAAAGGAGTTATACTTGTCAGATCTCCGTTCTTTCATCTGAAACCGTTATTCGGCAGGGTGTCAAAGAAAGGGAAGAACCACCCCTAAAAATGGAAGTACGCGGCCCTGTCAATCTCGTATGGATCAAGCGCGACTTGCGCACGCAGGACCATCGTCCATTTCAGGAGGCTGAACGCTTAGGGTTGCCCTATCTGCCGATCTTTTTGTTTGAGCCTTCGATGATGCAGTTGCCGGATTACGACGAACGCCACGGGCGCTTTCAGTTGCAATCCCTGCTCGATATGCAGCAACAGCTTGCCCCTTTCGGTCGTGCGATCGAGGTCTTCCAAGGCGAATCGCTGCCCGTCTTCGCATGGTTGTTGCGAACGTACCGGATCGCTCGGGTATTCTCCTATCAGGAGTCGGGCATCCTGGAAACCTGGGAACGTGACAAGGCAGTGAGCTCCTTGCTGCAAAGCCATGGCGTAGGATGGACGCAGTTTCGCCGCAACGGGGTGCAGCGCGGGATACGCGACCGTTCGGCCTGGGATGCCCGATGGGCGTCACATATCGACGCACCCGTCATTGCCAACAACTATTCAGCATGCAACCTGATCCGGTCACCGCATCCCTTTGAACTTTCTCCGGAGCTCGTCCATCGCTGGTCCATTCCCGACCCTCGGATGCAGAAAGGTGGGGAATCGACGGGACTTCGGTATCTGCATTCTTTCCTGAGCGAACGTCATGCGGGCTACCATCTGCATATTTCGAAGCCGGAGGCCAGCCGCCTGTCCTGCAGCCGGCTTTCTCCCTACCTGTCATGGGGTAATCTCTCTGTCCGGCAGGTCTTCCAGGAAAGCGTCCAATGGAACGCAACCCCGCTGAAGCCCAGGGCCATCCAGGCGTTTCGGACGCGTTTGATGTGGCACGACCACTTCGTTCAGAAGTTCGAGCAGGACTGCTCCTATGCATTCCGGGCTGTGAATAGTGCTTATCGAAATCTGCCTGCGGGCAACGACCCGCAAAGACTGCAAGCATGGATGCAGGGTCGGACGGGCTATCCGCTCGTGGATGCGGCGATGCGGGCCGTCCAGGCCACGGGCTGGATCAATTTTCGGATGCGGGCGATGCTCGTGAGTTTCCTGACCCATCGGCTCGACATCGACTGGAGGCTGGGCGTACACCATCTGGCTTGCTGCTTTCTGGATTACGAGCCGGGCATCCATTATCCACAGTTCCAGATGCAGGCCGGCACGACGGGTGCCAATACCCTCCGCGTTTACAACCCTGTGAAGAACGGACAGGCACATGACCCGCAAGGGGTATTCGTGCGAAAATGGGTCCCGGAGATCGGGATGCTGCCCGATGAGCTACTACACCAGCCCTGGATGCTTACGCCCATGGAGGGCGCATTTTACGGCTTCGAACCGGGTGTTTCCTATCCCCATCCCGTCGTACCTCCGGAGACCGGCAGCAAGCTGATGGTCGATCGCCTCTGGGAGATTAGACACACGCGGGAGGCCCGGATGGAGGTGCAGCGCGTAGTGAAGACGCACAGCCGGCCGAAGAAGAAGCCTGACAGTGATCCTCGAAGCCGATGAGATCCCAATGTACTCAGGAAGTTTTAAACTGTCGATGGGAGCCGTCGCAGCCGGGCATCCGCTTCGACATTCCGCAGACACAGTCGTTCATGCCCTTTCCTTCGAGTATGCGTGACCGGTACTTGTCGATTCGGGTGAAGCGCGTGGATGGCGTCTTAGTGGCGGTGAAAAATATCAGATAAGCGCGCTGTCGTCCGGGTGTAAGGGTCTGAAAGGAATGTTCGAAGGCAGGATCTTCCTGAAAACGAATCAACAATTCTTGCGGTAGGGGGATGTGGGTATCCTCCGGTCGATTTTCGACCTTGCGACCGGCTTGCGCATGGCGGATGGTTTCGCGTACAAATGCCTTGATGCGATCCGCCTTTATCCGGATATCGTCGGCATCAGTGAAACGGAGGAAGCGGACCGACATGGAGTGTTCCCCCGGTCGGACGAGCCAACCCTCCGGATCCTCCAGCAGCGAGCCATTTAGGAAACTCATCACGGCGACATCTTTGAAATTCCCCAGGATGATCTGGTTGGTGCCGTCGAACGTGTAGCAGGGCTGTCGCCATTTCCAGTCTTCGGTCAGGCCGCAGTCCAGGAGGATCTCCCGCATGGCCGATGTCTCGGCCTTCCAGCGGTCGAGCGCTTGGATATAGGCATCTACCTGCGGATGCTTGAAATATGTCATAGTCGTGTGGGGTGAATGTGTATCCCCAAAAATTTCATTGACAATTTCGGATAAAAGTTTGAGACATTTTGGTGTTATGTCATATAGGGTATGGGTATATCAATATCTTTTTTTGAACTTTTCTGGAGAACGTATTCCAAGGGAGCCATGCTTACGCTCGTTGCTGTGCGTTTCGTCATATCGGTACAAAACCATCTTTGCAGGAGGGACGATTCGAATTCGAACTTGTCCACTTCTTCTCTTTGTACAATGCGATGGAGGGTCCCGATGCTGAGTTCTCCGGTAGGTTGGCCGCATGGGTAAACTACGGTAGGCCACCCTTTTCTTAGAGGAAATTGCGGACCGGCATGGAAGAAAAATGTGATCCACTGTCATGGCAAATAGTGAATCTGGCTATTCGGCATGACAAAATAAGCAGTGACCGCAGCAACATTGTGATGAAACCCTTTTATTTCAAGCATTGGCGTACATTTTTTATAGTCAGAGCAACAGCACTCCCCGCTCAGGAACTCCTAGGTTTCCGTGACGACTGCTCTTTTGCCAATGACCTGCCCCGAGGTTATAAGGGTCGTTTCGCTGAGCCTGCGGCCAGGTTTTTGATATGAGCGATGGTCATACATGAGCTCTTGGGTATGGATGCCTACTTGCGCAAGATCGACGTGTTCCGCATCTGCGTATCTCATGTCACACTTGCCGCCTGCCATCGTTTCAGTTATTCAGGAATGCATGCCGGTATGCTGAAGGCGTCATGCCTGTTTTTGATTTGAACAGCCGGGAGAAATACTGCGGGTATTCGAAGCCGAGCGCATAGGCCAGTTCGCCCACGGTGGCGTTGCTGCCCAGCAGTTTGTTTTTTGCTTCTTCGATAAGGTAATGGTGGATATGATCCTGCGCGGTCAAGCCGGTTTCCCGTTTGAGCAGATCGCTGAGGTAGTCCGGGGTCAAGAAGAGTTTTTCCGCGAGCCTGCGCACCGAGGGAATGCCCTGTATCCCTTCTGTAGCTTCTTGAAAACAGGCTTTCAGGGCAATTTCGAAAGCCTCCACCCGGATTTCATTGTGCGCTTTCCGGGAGATGAACTGCCGATCGTAACACCGCGCGCAATGGTTGAGCAGCTGGTCGATCATGGATGCGATGAGGCGCTGCGTGTATGCGTCGATGTTATCTTCCAGTTCCGTCACCAGCGGACGCAGGCATTCCTTGAGGACATCCTGCTCGCGTGCGGAAAGGTGCAGGGCTTCCGATACCGAATAGGAGAAAAAAGTATATGCCCGCACCTCTTCCGCCAGTCTTGTGCCGCGCAGCAGGTCGGGATGGAAGAACAGGCCCCAACCTTCGGGTCTTTCCTTTGTCACCTGCGATTCATCCATGACGATCACCTGCCCGGGTGCGATGCAGATGAGGCTGCCCTGCTGGAAATCCAGTCGCGTCCGTCCATATCGGATGCTGTTCGGACAATGGTCCTTGAACATGACGGAGTAGAATCCTGCGCGGATGCGGGTCCCAGGCAGGCAGTTGTCCTGCATGCGGCTGAAATCCACCACGGCCACGAGCGGATGTCTGGTGATATGTCCCGGGAAGACTTTTTCCAGGTCGGAGATGGCATCGAGTTGAAGGATGGCTTCTGTCATTTGAGCTGCAGCATGATGATCTTATCGAACAGTCTGTCGCCGAGGAATACGCGCATCCATACCAAGGGTTTGGCAAGGGCGCCCACCCGGTATCTCGTCGAGGGCTTCTTGTCGGCTACGATGCGGGCGATGGTGTCGGCGATGACGGATGGCTTGGAGGCACCTCCTTTCACGTACATCTGGCTGGTGGCGCGGGCGATCTTCTCCGCCACTTTTGCGTATAAGCCACTGCCGGAGTACTTTTTCATATTGTCCATCATGATGCCGCCCCAGTCGGTATCGATGACGCCCGGTTCCAGCACTACGACATGGATATTGAAGGGCTTCAGGTCTAGCCGGAGGCTGTCGCTCCAACCTTCGAGGGCATGTTTGGATGCATGGTACCAGGCGCCGAGGGGCATGTACATCTTCCCACCCATGGAGGAGGTGTTGATGATCGTACCGCCACCCGCCTTGCGCATGTGCGGGATCACCTGCCGGGTGACGCATGCCAATCCGAACAGGTTGACCTCGAACTGTTGGCGGGCGGCGTCGAGGGGGGACATCTTCCACGGCACCATAGAGTCCGTAGCCAGCATTGTTCCAGAGCACATCGATGGGTCCGTGAGTCCGGATGATCGTTTCAACGACATCGGCGACCTGCACCGGATCGGTGACATCCATCTCGTAGGTGATGGCTCCCATATCTGCGAGGTCTTGCATCAGTTCCACGCGTCGTGCCGTGGCATAGACGCGGTGCCCGAGTGCCACCAGTTTTTTAGCCGTTTCCTTGCCCATCCCGGCACTGGCACCGGTGATCAGTATTGATTTCATAGTGATGATGATTTATGTTGCAAAGATCATGCGCATCTCTGATCTGTGCCTAAACGAATCAGGGGCGTTTGTATACAAAACAGGTTTGATGCGGTTGCATGCCGGTCGTATACATCGAAGATGCATCTTGGACGGAAGACGGCGCGGAGGTTAGAGGTGTCAATCTGACGGCAATTGCGCTATTGTCAGCCAGGGGCACACCGTTTTTTATCTTTTTGGAACCGCGGGTAATAAAGGCCGATGGATAACCCTGAAACAAAACCATGCACCGGTCAACAGGTTCGTGGGTGTATGGCGTTCGTTCCGGATCTGGCCGTACCGTGCATCTGTCTGTTTGTCATGAACGCCTACCGTGTCTATGCTCGTCAAATGAGGCCGGGCAGCGAGATCATAGAGGTTTAGCCGGAGTACAGCGCTTTTTGGGCCGACACCCCGCATCCCTGTCAATCGTCGTGGGTGGATGACTCAGCGCATTGCGGAGCGGTTTGGGTGGTCATTGGTAAAGGTCGCATGAGTACGGAGAACCCGTGGTAAGTGATATAGGATTTCCATGGCGGGTTTGCCGGCGGAGCTCATCGCCCCATCTTCAATGACCGAAAAATGCAGGTCGTTTTTTTCGATGGATGCTGATCATTTGAATCCAACGACAGGTTTTTGCATCCGTGAGCCTTTTTTTGTCATCGGCCATAGCCCCGGAAATGGCCATCCATGTCTCATGATGCGGTTGATACCGCCTCGCTAGAAGAAGGCGACGGGATTTCTGTGAACCTGTCCAAGCCGCCAATTACCCCCTGTGCGGGAAAGCGTGAAGGTTTTTACCCCCCTTTTTTTAAGGGCTTTTTGAAAGGAGATATGGGAAAATTCATATTTTTTCACAAATTTTCTGGCTTTGTTTGTGTAATTCTTGTTATCGTAAACGTTATTTATAGTTTACC
>CAJBPC010000790.1 GCA_903957405.1 uncultured bacterium
ATTCAGGCCCAATATCATTTCCTTTTCGGCGGCGGAAATGAAATCGAGGTGCCGGGACTGAACGGAAACCCATGGAACCTGGAGTCACAAAGCAAGTTCACGACGATCGACTTCGGAATCCTGTTCCAGATCGGACGTGTGGGCGGCAAGGGCAACAAAAAAGACTAAGAAGAAATCAACAGCATCCTGAAAAGCATGTGGCCGACGATCGCCGGCCACATGCTTTTTTTATTTTTGCGCCGTCCGCTTCACATGCATTTCACCCTGTGAAACTCGCCATCACGAATGCCACCATGCCCAGTACGAGCAGCGACAGCGCGATGTCCCACACATTGTAACTGGCCCTGTTGTCCGCCTTCTGCTGCGCGGTGAGCGTGCCGAAGGTGAGTCCGCGCACTTTTTCCGCCGAAGGCGCGGGTGTCAGCAGACTAACGGTCACGCATACCGCAACACAGAACAGGAAGAACCATGCCGAGAATGTCAGGAAGTTTACGGTACCGACGGCATGAAGGATACCCCCGGCCGGCAGGCTGTCGCGGCTGAGTTCGAGCGAGAGTCGCAACACAGCAACGACAAGGCCTGACACGAGCGTGGCGATGGCGCCCTGGCTGTTGATCCGGCTGAAGAAGATGCC
Organism: uncultured bacterium; assembly: GCA_903957405.1. Lineage (GTDB taxonomy): Bacteria > Bacteroidota > Bacteroidia > Chitinophagales > Chitinophagaceae > Pollutibacter. The sequence goes on from CAJBPC010000790.1 coordinate 635, forward strand.
AAGCAGAAAGACGGCGGTGATCGGAGGAGCGATGTAGGATTGCACGGATTGCAGGTATTCATAGAGCACACCGGAGATGTTCTGCATGATGGGTATCCATGCGATGCCCAGTACGACCACGATGGCGGTGGCGTAACGCCCGATGCGCAGCAGCTTTTCCTCGGAATCCATGGGCCTCAGTTTCTTGTAGATGTCAACCGTGAAAAGCGTTGAGCAGGAATTGAAAACGGACGCGAGTGAACTCATGAGGGCCGCCATCAGTCCGGCGGCAACGAGGCCGCGAAGGCCTACGGGCATCTTCTGCATCAGCAGTGATGCGAAGGCCTGATCGGCGGTATCCCATTGCAACTCCCCCTTATTCTTGAGCGCAAGAGCCACTACACCCGGTATCAGGAAAAGAAAGACAGGCAAGAGCTTGAGCAGTCCCCCGAAAATCGTCCCCCTCCTCCCCTGTTGGATATTCCTCGCTGCAAGGACCCGCTGAACGATGTACTGGTCGGTACACCAGTACCAAATGCCGACAATGGTACTCGAGATCAGCAATGGCAGCCATGGGAAGTCGGGGTCGGTATTCGGCCTCCACATATTCAGATATTCCGGCGGGAGGTTTTCCCTGACACCGGCCCATCCACCTGCGGCCTTGAGTCCGAAGTATGTGAGGACGGCGGACCCAAGCACCATGATGACGGTCTGCAAGGCCTCCGTGTAGGCCACGGCCCGCATCCCCCCGAGGATGGTATAGATGCCCGTGAGCACGACTGTGATCAGCGCACCAAACCAAAAATCGATCTGCAACAGGGAGGATATCACGATCCCGCCGGCGTAGACGGTCACCGATACTTTCGTGAGCACATAGGCCAGGATCGAGAAAACACTGAGGAACCAGCGGGTAGCCGGACTAAATCGTCGTTCCAGGAATTCCGGCATCGTGAAGACACCACTGCGGAGATAGAACGGAAGAAACACCCAGCCCAGCATGATGACGATCCAGGCGTGCAGCTCATAGATCAGCATGGGGATTTTTCCGCCGGCACCTGCGCCAGCAAGCCCTACGACATGTTCCGATCCGATATTGGACGCAAAAATCGAAGCTCCGACAACGAACCAACCCAGGTTGCGTCCCGCAAGGAAATAGTCTTCTGTCGTTTGCTGTTTTCGGGTCATGACCCAAACGGCCACCCCTGCCAGCAGCATGAAATAGATTGCGATGACGATCCAGTCGAGTGTCTCGAATCCTTGCATAAGTCGTTTCGTTTTGGCTATGAATCTTGCCCTATGAAAATAAGCGAAAAAGTTCTTACCTCAAATAAGTTTATCTCCGAAGTAATTCAGGAAATTAGCGTATCTACCTAAGCATATCAACCTGTACATGAAAAAATCGATCCTCCTCCTGACGGTCATCCTATCCGTGAACGCCTTCGCCCAAAAAACCCAGAAGCCTGTCCTGCACGGACGGAATTGGATGGCCATCACCGGCAAGCCTCTTGCGGCAACAGCCGGCGCCACGGTCTTCCACAACGGAGGGAATGCCGTAGATGCCGCCTGCGCCATGATGGCCGCCACCTGCACCATGTGGGATGTACTCAGCTGGGGCGGTGAGGCACAGGCCATCATCCATAACCCCAAGACGAAAAAGATCATCGCCATCAACGCCTTAGGCGTGGCCCCCACGGGTGCTACAGCGGAATTTTTCAAAGGGAAGGGATATGCTTACCCCCCTGAATACGGCCCCCTCGCGGCTGTCACCCCCGGCATCCCCGGAGGCCTATGCCATATGCTGGCTGAATACGGCACCATGAGCCTGAAGCAGGTATTGAAGCCTGCCATGGAACTCGCAGCGGGCTATCCCATCGATGGGGAGACGGCCAATAGCATCGAACGGAACAAGACGCGGATAAAGGAGTGGCCATATTCGAAAAAAGTGTTTCTTCCGCATGCCGGCGACAAAAGAGAAGCACCGGAGGCGGGTGAGATATTCGTGCAGCAGGATCTCTTCAACACCCTTCAGAAATTGGTCGATGCCGAACAGGATGCGCTGAAAAAAGGAAAATCCCGTAAGGAAGCGATACAGGCGGCGTATGACCGCTTCTACAAAGGCGATATCGCGAAGGAATTCATCCGGGGCAGCAAAGAACAGGGAGGATTGATCACAGAGAAGGACCTAGCGGAATGGAAAGTGCTGGAAGAAACACCCCTGCATACGAATTACCGTGGGGTGGACGTCTACAAGCTGCAGCAATGGACCCAGGGACCGATGATGCTCCAGTCGTTAAATATGCTCGAGCAATTCGACCTGAAGGCCATGGGATATAATTCCGCGGATTATATCCATACGATGTGCCAGGTCCTGAACATGTCCTTTGCCGATCGGGACTTCTACTACGGCGACCCTTACTTCCCACCTGCAGAACCGATGCAAGGGCTTATGTCGAAGGCATACGCACAGGAACGGGTGAGGCAGATGAGTAAGGATGTGAACGATCCGAATACTGCGCCGGGCGACCCCTATCCATTCGAAGGAAAGACAAATCCATACCTCGCCCTGCTAAAGAAAAACGGAACGGCTTCCACAACACCCGTGAACAAAGAATACCTCGAGACGGCATTCCTGGGCACCACTTCTGTGGAAGCGGCCGACAAAGAAGGATGGGTGGTATCCATTGTACCCAGCGGGGGCTGGATACCCGCCTGCATCGCGGGCAATACCGGCATCGGCATGAGCCAACGCATGCAGAGCTTCGTCCTCGACCCGGCAGAAAACCCATTCAACGTCGTCGAACCGGGCAAAAGGCCTCGCGTCACCCTCACACCCGGACTCGCCATGAAGGACGGCAAACCGCTGGTCACCTTCGGCGTGCAGGGTGGCGATACGCAGGATCAGAACCTCGTGCAGTTCCTTGTCAACATGATCGACTTCGGCATGAATGTGCAGGAAGCCTGCGAAGCGGCGAAT
>CAJBPC010000791.1 GCA_903957405.1 uncultured bacterium
GACAGCGAGGGGAATTTCCTAAATGCCCGCATCAAGGGTAAATTCAAGATAGACGATATCACATCCACGAATCCCATAGCCGTAGGAGATCTCGTAGACGTCGTCGCCGAGCCCGGTGAAGACGGTACTTGGGTCATAACGGTTATCCATAACCGAAAAAATTACATCAACAGGCAATCGCCCGCGAACAGGAACCGGCATCAGATCATTGCATCGAACATCGATCAGTCTCTACTGGTGGCTACGCTTCGTGAGCCAAGGACCTCACAGGGTTTCATCGACAGGTTTCTCGTCGCTTGTGAGGCATATCACGTGCCGGCGGTCATACTGTTCAATAAGTCAGACCTCTACAGACAGAAAGAGAAGGAAATGTTCGCTGCATGGGAGCAGACCTATACAACCATTGGGTACCGTGTATTGTCGGTGAGTACCGTTACGGGAGAAGGTATCGGAGAGCTGAAGAAAATTCTACATGGTAAGACGACCCTTATGAGCGGACATTCCGGGGTGGGCAAGTCAACGTTGATCAATGTGCTGATGCCCGACCTTGCTTTACGAACCAAGGCTGTGAGCGGCTGGAGCGGGAAAGGGATGCATACGACTACTTTCGCCGAGATGTATGACCTACCGGAGGGTGGGTCGATCATTGATACACCGGGTGTAAGGGAGTTTGGATTGGTTGATATCGGGAAGGACGAGTTGTCTCATTTTTTCCCGGAGATGCGCCTGCGGATCCAGGGTTGTCAGTTCAATAATTGTCGTCATATGAATGAACCGGATTGTGCTGTGAAGTCTGCAGTGGAAGAAGGCGCAATCTCCATTGACCGGTATATCAGTTACTGCACCATGCTGGATGGTATATCCGAAGCCCACAACAGATGATCATCACACCATGGTAAGGGCTCTAGCCAGATCCATGACGGCATCATTTTCTTTTTTCGCTGCGCTCTTGCACTGCTCCGGAAAGATGGACACACCATTGAAAATATTGAAATGCAGGGTGAGCTTGTGTCCTCGGAACTGAAAATTCCAATAAGTCGTCTCGGAATCGTGCAACTTGTGGGTGAAGGTAATGTTAAATTTATCCGCCAACATATCTGCCGTCCTTTGGAAGCTCTCAAATCCGCAATACTCTTCCATTACCGCTTCGGTGCATCCATAGTCATTCCTGAGCGTCAGATTCATGGTGTCAAGATTGTGGTTTAGACTTTCATTTTTTTCATTTTGGGCATTTTCCCCCCTTCAAGGATTTTCTCCGCACCCATATTGTTCCTGTTGGCAGGGCAACCGTATTTTGGTGCACAGGATATGAAATAAGACATCAGAACGAAACCTAAAGTTGCTTTGACAATTATGTTTTTCATCTCGGATCTGTTTGAAGATTTACAGGTGACAGTTTAGATTTAATTTTTATGGATCGCATCATGCGCACGGTCATTCATGATCATGGAACCATTTGCTGTACATGAGGTAATTGTTCGCGATCCTGTTGATTTCGCCATCGATGAGTTCTTGCGGGACGGCTTTGACTTTTTTCGCAGGGACTCCGGCATAGATGCTGCCAGCTTCGACCACAGTGTTCTCCAGGACCACTGCACCAGCTGCGATGATCGAGTGACTTCCAATGACAGCATTATCCATCACGATCGCACCCATGCCGATCAGCACGTTGTTTTCCAAACGGCAGCCGTGTACAATTGCGTTGTGACCAATGCTGACATTGTCGCCGATCACGACGGTTGTCTTCTGATAGGTGCAATGAATGACTGCTCCATCCTGTATGTTCACCTTGTTTCCTATCCGTATTGTGTTCACATCCCCACGAATCACGGCATTGAACCAAATGCTGCAGTCATCACCCATGACAACATCCCCGACTATCGTGGCATTGGGCGCGATATAGCAATTGTTCCCGAACGCGGGAGAGATACCTTTGACCGGAAGGATGACGGGCATGGCAGATTTTATTTTATGAATATGGGCAAATTAGCCACCAAATGCAAAACACGACAGGGATTTCGAAGAATGAGCGAATTCCTCAGCCTTGATTCTTTGCCTTCGACAAGTGTAAAATTGACGAATTTTGTGGACATTATGAATCAAAGGGAATTGTTCCTGCGTCATGTAGCTCAGACGTCCCCCGCCCCATTGGCCATTGAGATGGTCCGTGCGGAGGGATGCCTGATGTGGGACAGTGCCGCTAGGGAATATATGGATCTGATCAGCGGAATCAGTGTCTGCAATATGGGCCATCGTCACCCGCGGGTGGTTGAGGCCATAAAGGACCAGGCGGACAAATATCTGCATCTGTTGGTATATGGCGAACTGGTGGAGACTCCTCAGGTGGTGTATGCATCGACATTGGTACAGCATATGCCTTCACCGTTGGATTCGGTGTATTTCACGAATTCCGGTGCAGAGGCCACTGAAGGCGCCATGAAGCTTGCCAAGCGCTTCACGGGCAAGCCCGAGATAGTGGCTTTCGAACAGTCATACCACGGTTCTACGCAGGGAGC
>CAJBPC010000792.1 GCA_903957405.1 uncultured bacterium
ATGAAGCGTTGAAGCACGATATCCATCTGGAGACTTCCTTCGCGTATGACATCGAGATCATCAACAAACTCTACGAGAAGAAGAAGATCACCAAGGATACCCATATCATCTGCAACGGATACAAGCAGAAGTCCTACACCTCCCGCATCGCCCGACTCCTAAATACCGGATTCAAGAACACCATACCCGTGCTCGACAACAAGGATGAGCTCGATATGTACAAGCGTTCGGTCAAAGTGCCCTTCAAGCTCGGCATCCGCGTCGCGGCGGAAGAGGAACCCACTTTCCCTTTCTATACTTCCCGGCTCGGTTTCCGTGCCAAAGACATACTCGAATTCTACGTCGATCACATCGAAGGGTATGAGCACAAGTTTCAGCTGAAGATGCTGCATATCTTCCTCAACAAAGGCATCAAGGACGATATCTACTACTGGTCGGAACTCAATAAGGTCATCACCCTGTATTGCCAGTTGAAGAAGATCTGCCCGGAGCTCGACTCGATCAATATCGGCGGAGGTTTTCCGATCAAGCACTCGCTGGGCTTTGACTACGACTACCAGTTCATGATCAACGAGATCGTGGGTACGATCAAAAAGACCTGCAAAAGCGCCAAAGTGCCCATGCCGCATATTTACACCGAATTCGGCAGCTATACCGTCGGAGAGAGCATGGCGCACATCTACAGCGTCATCGGTCAGAAGGTGCAGAACGACCGCGAGATCTGGTATATGATCGATTCGTCATTCATCACGACACTGCCGGACACCTGGGGGATCGGGGAAAAATTCCTGATGCTGCCGGTGAACAAATGGGGCAACGAATACCAGCGTGTGGTGCTCGGAGGGATCACCTGCGACTCGCATGACTACTACGATTCCGAAGAGCATATCAATGAGGTCTTCCTGCCGAAACTCACGGGTGCGGTGAATGCCGCGGATGCCAAGGAACCGCTCTATGTGGGTTTCTTCCATACGGGTGCGTATCAGGATCAGATCAGTGGGTATGGTGGCATCAAACACTGCATGATCCCATCCCCGAAACACATCATCGTCGAACAGGATAAGAACGGCAAGCTGGTTGACTGGGTCTATGCCAAAGAGCAGACGGCACAGAGCATGCTCAAGCTGCTGGGGTATCTCTGATCGCCAGGGGAGCGGGTTGGGCTGATGCTGATTTATTCCTGTATCGTTTCGTGGGGTGTCTCCCGGATGACTTGACTTTAGTGTGGGTTGATCTTGCAGCATCCAATGCCGGCGAGATGGAGGAGTTGTATCTGCATTTCAGTCAATTGATGTGTATTCTTGCAGGTCCGTGATCCATAATCCGTCAGTGCCCGTGTCAGCATCCCGATCAGATGGGCTTGGTTGTCGGATCATCGCTCATGCTGCACCATGCGCTCCTCATCCTCCGGTTGGTGAAGGGGCTTGATAAATCAACGCATATGAAAAAGGTCATCACATCGCTGTTGTTCTTCTGTTCCGTCACGGCTTCTGCGCAGACGCCTGCAGACTCCGTCAGGTCGACCATCCGATCGCTCTTCACTGCCATGTATAACGGTGACGCACAAACGCTGAAGAGCCTCTTTCACGACAGTGCGACGCTCGGGACCGTCTTGGTCGGCAGCGCGGGGGAGACGGCGTACAGGAATGAACGGATCGCGGGATTCATCAGTCAGGTCGGTCAGCTGCAAAAGGGTGCGGCGGACGAAAGGGCTGTCGTGGAGCAAGTCATGGTCGATGGTCCGCTGGCGATGGCCTGGGTGCCGTATAGTTTCCATTACAACGGCAAGTTCAGCCATTGCGGCGTGAACCTCATGCAGCTGCTGCGTGTCGGAGGGATGTGGAAGATTCTAACGATAACGGATACCCGAAGAAAGTCTCCTTGCGGGTGAGCGGTTCCCACACCGTGGATATTTGGCGCCCCGCGCATCTCTTAAGCGGGCTCAGTTGATCTTCAGTTTGTATTTCTTGTTGACCTTGGGGTTGTTGAAGTAATCGTTGACGTCTTGCTGGGAAACATTCTCGAAGTCCACCAATGGCAGGTCCACGAGTTGGAGCCTCGTTTGCTTGAGTTCATCGCGCATCTTTCTGGTCTTTGAAAGGATGTCCTGATCCCTTTCTCCAGTAAGCGTATTTTCCGACTTTATGAATTCCAGCCGCTTGATGGCTGCCCGAACCTGTGATGCGGTATTCTGTTCTTGTGTCTTGTTCGGGGCGACCGCTTCTTTTACTGGCACCAGGGTGAGTCCAGCTGGGCTGTCGTGCCCGTTCCCCGAGTGCGGCGGCTTCTTGACAAGCGGCTGGATGATGCGGCGACACTTTCGGGACGTCCATCCAAAGGACTTAGTCAAGGTCCCGAAAGAGGGGCAATTTCGTCGGTGCAGGAGATGCGGGATGCAGGTCGACCCACGGTACCCCCGCCATCAGTTCACGAAGGAGTGCCAGGTGGGGGTCGAGCGGAGGAAACAGCGGGAGGCGGCAGTGACGGCGGCACTGGCCCTCCGGCAGCAGTTTAC
>CAJBPC010000793.1 GCA_903957405.1 uncultured bacterium
ATATCTTCCGCATAAATACGGTTGCATGTCTCCACTCATCGCTGAATTCATCGGCACCTCCCTTGTCATCATATTCGGCAACGGTGTCGTTGCCAATGTTGTCCTTGTAAAAAGTAAAGGCCAGGGTGGCGGCTGGATGGTGATCGCCACGGGATGGTCAATGGCTGTTTTCATCGGCGTTTTTGTCTCTGCCGCCTCAAGTGGGGCTCACCTAAACCCTGCTGTCAGCCTTGCACTTGCCATCACGGGCAGTTTCCAATGGCAGCAGATCCCGTCATATATTCTTGCTCAACTCACAGGTGCCGCCGCCGGTCAGCTTGTCGTTTGGATGGTTTATCGCCAACATTTCGACGCAACGGAAGATCCTGAAGGTCAGAAGGCATGTTTCTGCACGGCTCCGGCTATCCGCCATCTTACCCATAACCTGCTGACAGAAGCCATTGCCACTTTCGTTTTTGTGCTGGCTATTCTGTTCATTTCGGGTGCGGAAATGAAGCTCGGGTCACTCGACGCGCTCCCGGTCGCACTGCTTGTCCTTGGTATGGGCCTAAGCCTCGGCGGACCTACCGGCTATGCCATCAATCCCGCCCGCGACCTGGGCCCACGGATCATGCATGCCATCCTGCCCATGAGAGGCAAAGGTGAAAGCGATTGGGCCTATGCCTGGGTGCCGGTCCTCGGCCCATTTGTCGGCGCAGCCTTGGCCGCGATCCTGTTCACATTCCTAAAATGATCCTGGAAAAGAAGGCTGCTCGTCGCACACTTCCACGCTTGGTTAGGTGACAATCACCACCCAAAAGGACCTTCCATTGCCTCAATAATTGTTTTCTGACGACTCTCTTACCGATAACTATTTTCTATCTCCTTTTCCCTGCTTACCTTTGCGCCACATTTGAAAATTTCACCTTATATCACTCAATATGGCCAACAAAGGTAAAATCAAACAGATCATCGGCGCAGTGGTGGACGTTCAATTCGTCGGACAATTGCCGGAGATCTACAATGCCCTCGAACTGAGAAAAGAAAACGGCGAAAAGCTTGTCATGGAAGTCCAGCAGCATCTTGGTGAAGACAGCGTTCGCTGCATCGCCATGGATGGTACCGAAGGTTTGGTCCGGGGCACTGAAGTGATTGACACCGGCATTGCCATCGCCATGCCCATCGGAGAAGGCATCAATGGACGACTCTTCAATGTTACAGGGGATCCTATCGACGGACTTCCTGCTGTGTCAAAAGTAAATGGACGTCCTATCCATGCCAAACCCCCATTGTTCGAGGATCTCAGTACTGCAACCGAAGTACTTTTTACCGGGATCAAGGTCATTGACCTCATTGAACCCTATGCGAAGGGTGGTAAGATCGGGCTTTTCGGTGGTGCCGGTGTAGGAAAGACGGTTCTCATCCAGGAGCTCATCAACAACATTGCAAAAGGATATGGTGGCCTTTCAGTTTTTGCCGGTGTGGGAGAACGTACCCGCGAAGGAAACGATCTGCTGCGTGAAATGATCGAGGCCGGAATCATGAAATATGGCGACGATTTCAAACACAGCATGGAAGAAGGCGGATGGGATCTTGAAAAGGTTGACATGGAAGTCCTTAAGGAATCAAAAGCCACTTTCGTATTCGGACAAATGAATGAACCCCCCGGAGCCCGCGCCAGAGTCGCCCTCAGTGGACTCACCATCGCTGAATATTTCCGCGATGGCGACGGACAAGGCAAAGGAAAAGACATCCTCTTTTTCGTTGATAACATATTCCGCTTCACCCAGGCAGGCTCCGAAGTATCCGCTTTGCTCGGACGGATGCCCTCTGCCGTTGGATACCAGCCAACCCTTGCAACAGAAATGGGTCTGATGCAGGAACGCATCACTTCTACCCGAAACGGTTCCATCACCTCCGTACAAGCGGTATATGTTCCGGCGGATGACCTAACCGATCCGGCGCCTGCAACGACCTTCGCCCACCTCGACGCGACCACGGTATTGAGCCGAAAAATCGCAGATCTGGGTATCTATCCCGCGGTAGATCCATTGGATTCCACTTCAAGGATCCTGACACCGATCATCGTCGGGGATGCACACTACGACTGTGCCAACAGGGTTAAGCTTATCCTTCAGCGATATAAGGAGCTTCAGGACATCATCGCAATCCTTGGCATGGATGAGCTCAGCGACGAGGATAAGCTTATCGTGAGCCGCGCACGCCGCGTTCAGCGATTCCTCAGCCAACCTTTCCATGTCGCAGAACAGTTCACTGGCCTGAAAGGTGTGTTCGTAGGTATTGAGGATACCATTCGCGGATTCAACATGATCATGGATGGCGAAGTCGATGAATATCCCGAAGCGGCTTTCAACCTGGTAGGAACCATCGAAGATGCCATCGAGAAAGGTAAGAAGATGCTCGAAGCTGTAAACGCTTAGGCAAGATTCCTAAAAATAGAGTAACCCATGCATTTAGAAATACTGACACCCGAAAGGAAATTGTACAGCGGAGAGATTTATGGCATTCAACTGCCCGGTATCTCCGGCTCCTTCCAGGTTCTTGAAAAACACGCACCCATGGTCAGCGCCCTCGGAAAAGGCAGCATCAAAGTGCTCCTTGACAAAAACGGGGTCAACACATCCCACTATGAGGTGAAATGCGGTTTCATTGAAGTGTTGAACAATAAGGTGTCTGTCCTGGTGGAGGGTGCAGTCGAGCTGTCAGCATAACGTAATGACCATGCGATCCTGATTTGGTATAAAAGAAAAAGCCTGATAGCGTCAGGCTTTTTCTTTGCATGAATCGGTGACTTCATAAGTCACGCACAAATTGCCGAGCATGTCCCCTCTATATTTCACCCCGTAAAACCATCACCGCATAATTTCTCCTATGCGGAATTGTATTTTCCTACTGGGCAGCCCGCATACCCTTTTAAAAAACAGTTCGTCATCAATGCAGCAGCATTGGAGTAGATTCCTTCTTCCTACTCTCCATTTCATGGATGGATCTCATCACAGTCATCATCGGCTATGTCTTGGTGGGTATTTGGGTTTCGTCCGTCATCCTGATCGTCTACATGATTTTCGGGAAAAATAGTACCTGCCACTTGTATTGTCCGCTGACAATGACTTCGGATTCACGGTTTTCTCATCGGTCCGCTTGTCATCGGATTGACAGCTCAACATCGCATAATGTGCCTATCATTTTTTGGTGATCGCTCATCTAGGCCTCATGATATTCCCGCGAGGCCAAAGGCTTGGATGAAAAAGGCATTAATGAGGGCGCCATGCAAATGGAAGGGGATGGACATGAAAAAAATGAATGCTCATACAGGTTCATTACCTGCCGATCTTTGTCAATTCAGTGAAGGATCCAACGGGGAGTTGACCAGTATCTCATATTCTCCGCCCATGTCCCGAAGGGATTGCTTCCATGCATCTTCAGGATTGTTCGTAAAAACAAGTCGACGGTTCGCAGGCGTCACCAACCAACTTTTCTCCTTTATTTCTTCCTCCAGTTGACCATCCGTCCATCCCGAATAGCCAACGAAAAAGCGAATACGGGCGGGGTCAATTTTTTCTTCCCGAAGCAGCCTCGTCGCCAGGTTAAAGTCACCTCCCCAAAAAATACCGTCCTTGAGTTCAGTACCGCCCGGGATGAGGGCGGGGTACTGGTGAAGGAAATGAATTGTATCGCGTTGAACCGGTCCTCCGACAGAAACGACATGATTCAAACCGTCAAGATCGGGTATCAATTCTTCGAGGGTGAGGTCATATTTGCGGTTCAGGATAAAACCAAAACTGCCTTCTTCCTTGTGCTCACAAACGAGTATAACAGTCCTCGTGAAATTCGGGTCCTTCAGAAAAGGCTCAGCGATGAGCAGCATGCCAGGTCCTGGTGTATACATGATGGACTAAATTAACAATAAAAACCGTCGGAAAATGTTAAAAATTGTCTGACTCTGATGCTGCTTTTTTGCTCTCTTTCTCAAATAAAATGGTTTAGTTTGCCAATGCAGGGTTAAATGAAGATCAAACCTGCTGTGCCATTATGCATCATCGTATTTTTACAATCTGATGAAAAAAGTCATCCCACTGATTACTGTACTGATTACCTTATCCCTTGTCGGAATAATCGTGATACAGGTTTCCTGGATCAAGAACATGCTGCTCATAAAAAAAGAGCAGATGCATGATCAGGCGACTACGGCGATGTACGAAATAGCTGAAGAATTATCTGCGGGGAAAAGCAGGTTTTCATTGCTTAACAACCCAGCTGATATCAATGAATTGTCGGATGGCAGCCTGATCGATCTATTGAAATCTCCTTCTGTAGCGGATAAGTTTACAGCTGATGATATCCAGCGGAAGCTTCGAAAATCCTTTGCAAAATACGGACAGCCAACGGTACGCTTCGAGTTCGCAGTCATTTCCGTTAAGAACAACAATGATTACGAGTTGGCTTCCCCGGGCTTCGAGCAGTCTTATGAAACGGCTTTGGGGGATTCCGTCCATAATCGGATATCCATTTGGCCGTTGTTGTCGCTCTCGGGAAGCGAGACGGAAAGCATGGCCCCCGACGAGAGCTTGATCGTGGTCATTAGCGGATTGCGGGAATATGTGGTTCGTTCGATGGGGTGGATGATCGCAGTGGCATTGCTGTTCACATTCATCATCATAGCGGCTTTTTTTGTAACGGTGCGCACCATCTTGCGGCAGAAAAAACTGAGTGAGATCAAATCAGATTTCATCAATAACATGACCCATGAGCTGAAGACACCCCTCGCCACCATCTCTCTCGCAGTGGATTTCCTGCGCAATGAAAAGATTGTGAGCAATCGGGAAAAAGTCATTGAGTATGCAGGGGTCATCAAGGATGAGAATAATCGTATGAATAGCCAGGTGGAACGCATCCTGCAAGCAGCTCTGCTTGATAAACAATCGCAGGAGATGAAGCTGAAGCAGCTCAGCGTCCACCGGGTCTTGGAGACCATAAAGGATCATTTCGCCTTGAGGCTGAATGAGCGAAATGGAAGCCTGACGCTTCACCCGGGTGCCACCAGCGATCTGATCATGGCCGATGAACTCCAGTTCAATAACATGGTCAGCAACCTCGTCGAAAATGCCGTGAAGTATAGCCGGGAGGATGTTCTACCGGAAATACACATCCATACGATGGATAACGGTAAATATATCCGGATACGTGTGGAAGACAACGGCATCGGCATGAATCGGGAGACGCTGAAGCGCATCTTCGAGAAGTTCTACCGTGCACACACGGGCAACCTCCACAATGTGAAAGGATTCGGACTTGGCCTGAGTTATGTGCGTTCAATCGTGGATGCCCATAACGGTAAAGTAAGGGCTGAGAGCACACCTGGAAAAGGCAGTGTGTTCATTGTGGACATCCCCCTAAAATAATGGCCATTGCATCAGATGCGTTTTTCAGATCTGAAAAACACATACTCACGTTGTTTCGATAAGGCACCCGTCACCATAACTGAGGAACCGGAATCCCTCTGCAAGGGCATGTGCATACATCTTTTCCCATTCGTCTCCGATCATCGCGGCAACCAGCAGCAAAAGGGTGGATTGAGGCTGGTGGAAGTTTGTCACCAATCCTTTCACCACACGGAATCGATACCCCGGGGCTATCATAACTTGCGTCCTTGTGATCAGTTTGTCTGTTTGACTCCTGTCCATCCACCCAAGTAAGTGTGCAATCGCTTTTTTAGGGTCAGCCTCTTCCCCTGTGAACGCATCATATGGTTCCCATTGCGATACCATGAGGTCCTCTGCTTTAAGGTCAGGGTTTTGGATGATTTTTTTACCCATCCAATAAAGGCTTTCCAATGTTCGCAGGGAAGTGGTGCCCACGGCATAGACAGGTCCGGATTGCATGTGCAGATGCTCAAGAAAGGACCTGTCAACCTCAATGTATTCACTATGCATTTCGTGACCCGACATCCGTTCCGCTTTGACCGGGCGGAAGGTCCCTGCCCCCACATGCAGCGTGACGAAAGCTTTTTCGATGTTCCTGGCCGCCAGTTCGCTGAAGACCGCCTCGGTGAAGTGAAGTCCTGCGGTCGGTGCGGCCACGGAACCCTGTTCCGCGGCATAGACCGTCTGGTACCTCTGCACATCCCCATCATCCGGAACCCTGTGCAGATAAGGGGGGATTGGTATCTGTCCCGCTTTGTGCAGGATCGATGCAAAAGTTTCTGAAGCAGGTTCCCATTCAAGTCTTATCCTGAAATGATCCTGCAAGCGTGCAAGGATGTACGCACGAATCTTGAGGGGGCCGTCATCCCCATCGATGGTCATCTCCGGGACATAATTTTTCTTCCATTTTGAAGCACCGCCGATCAGGCAGTTGCATTCGATGCTGCCTCTCTGCTGCAACGCTGATGAGATGCTCCCGGATATGTCTGCCGGTTCGAGAATGAAGATTTCGATGACGCCACCACTTTCTTTCACAAAATGCATCCTTGCCTCCAACACCCGGGTGTTATTGAAGACAAGAAAGCTTCCAGCGGGGATATGATGAGCGAGATTTCGGTAAATGTCCTCTGTCATCTTTCCATTCCGGTGGATCAGAAGCCTTGAGGAATCCCTCTCCGGCAAGGGGTGCAAAGCGATTCTATCGGCCGGAAGGTCGTAGGTGAATGAACTGATGTGTAGGTCTTTAGGGTCCATGGTGGTGACGGCCAACTGCCGATTTGCAAATTTACCGATAGTTTTCAGGTGAATCGAATGCCCTTCTACAATGCCTTTGGTGCTGTAGTCAACAGGTTATCCACATGGATTTTGAGGTTTACCACATGCAAATCTTGTAAATCCTCTGAAACCCAGCAGCATTAACCCTTTTTCTTGTGGAAAAATTTAAATCTATCTTTTTCAAATCGAAAGTGGGAAAATGTGTTATTTTGTGTGAATAAAGGTGAAAGGCTCTCTAACATATTGTAAATGACGGGTTTTCTTGGTGAATACGAGGCTACATTAGACCCCAAAGGTAGGTTCCTGCTGCCGGCTGGCATAAAAAAACAGCTGTCAGAGGGTGACAATGCCCAGTTCGTTATCAACAGGGGTTTTGAGAAATGCCTAACCATTTACCCGATGGCGAGTTGGAAGCCGATCTTCGAAAAGATCAGCCTTTTGAATGATTTCGAACCGAAAGTGAGGGCTTTTCGCAGGCATTTTCTGAATGGAGCCATTGCCCTCGAGCTTGACTCGGCTGGTCGGATCCTGATACCAAAGAATCTGATGGAACATGCGGGTTTGGATAAGGACATCGTATTGGTATCTGCGGTGACGAAATTGGAGATATGGGACAAAGGAACCTATAAGCAGCTCTTTGAATCTTTTTCACCTGATGAGTTCAGTGAACTCGCAGCGCAGGTCATGGCGCCTCCGGGCTTCTGATCAGCGGCAAATGAAAACCGTATGCCGAAGCGAATATCGCCGGAAGAGAAAAGCGGCAATGCATACCATGTGCCGGTGATGTTGGATGAGGCGGTGGCAGCCTTGGATATCCGTCCGGATGGCGTGTATGTGGATTGCACATTCGGGGGAGGGGGGCACAGCCGGGAAATCCTCTCGAAACTGGGCACCGATGGTCGTCTTTTCGCTTTCGATCAGGACGAAGACGCCAGGGCAAATCTGCCCCAAGATCCGAGGCTCGTTTTCATCCCGCAGAATTTCCGGCATATCGGAAGATTTCTGAGGTTTCACAAAGCTGGCAAGGTCGACGGGGTTCTGGCTGACCTTGGGGTCAGCAGCCATCAGTTCGATGAGGGTGATCGGGGGTTTTCAATACGGTATGATGCGCCGCTGGACATGCGCATGGATAAGCGGCAGTCCCTTACCGCTGCAGGTCTGCTGTTGGAGATGCCTGTGGAAGATATGCACCGCATGTTCGAGCGATACGGGGAAGTCACCAATGCCCGAACCCTTGCGCAAACACTCGCCAGGGTCAGGGCACTATCTCCCATTCGGACGGTGGGCCAGTTGAAGGATGCCGCCGCGTCGATTGTGAAGGGTAATCCGAACCGGTACTTCGCTCAGGTATTCCAGGCATTGCGTATTGCCGTGAATGATGAGTTCGGTTCTTTGGAAGAACTGCTTGAGCAGTTGCCGGACATTGTCAAACACGGGGGGAGGGTGGTTTTCATCACATTCCACAGCCTCGAGGACCGGATCGTGAAGCGATTTTTTAAAGAGGGTGGTCTTCATGGGCATGAAAAAGATGAAGTGTATGGGACTAAAATGAAAGAACGTCCTTTTGACATGATCTATAAAAAACCGCTGTTGCCTTCTGAGGAAGAGATAATGGTCAACCCCAGAGCCCGGAGCGCAAAGCTCAGGGCCGCGGAAAGAACAGGTGGCGGCGAACTCGAATAATTATCCAATATCCGTAAAGCCATCTAATACGTCGCATATGGCTGTTGCGCAACACGAAAAAGATGCCCGAAGGGAATGGATGAAAATCCTTCCAGCCCAGCAATGGGTGGTGAAGAACGTTCCGTTCTTTCTGTATCTGTCTGTGCTCGCAGTACTCTACATCTACAACGGACACTACGCAGAAAAAAAGATCAAGGATATCAACCGGACGGCCGGAGAGCTCAAAGACCTTCAATATGAATACAAGACCGTGAAAAGCGAGTTGATGTTCATGCAGAAGCAAAGCGAAGTCATCAAACTGGTGGCTCCATTTGGACTTAAACAAATCGTCAGGCCGACCATAAGGTTGCATGATACACTTGCTCCTTGAATTGAATTTTTTTATAAAAACAGATCAATTGGAAAGAAAAAATGACATACTGTGGAGGGTTTACCTGGTGTTCCTGGGTATCGTCATCTTCAGCTTTGTCATCCTCGGAAAGGCGATCTATATACAGCGTGCAGAAGGTGCTTACTGGAAAGGCATCAGTGACAGCCTGCATTTGGAGTATCGGGTGATGGATGCCGACAGGGGTACGATCTATAGCGAAGATGGCAGCATGCTCAGTTCGTCAATTCCCTTTTTTGATGTCCGTGTGGATTTTGGGGCGCAGGGATTGCGGGAAAAGAACGGGAAGCGTTTCAAGGAAAAGCTTGACTCCATTTCTGTAGGTCTTGCCGGTATGTTTCGGGATAAATCCTCCGCTGATTACAAAAGAGAGCTTCAGAAAGGATTCCGTGAAAAAGAAAGGTACTATTTGTTGAAGAAGAACATAAGCTTTCGGCAGTATCAGGAGATGAAGTCTTTGCCTTTGATCCGTCTCGGCCGCAATAAAAGCGGCTTCATTTTCGAGGATCGGGAGAAAAGACTCACCCCCTTCGGATTGCTGGCAAATCGTACCATCGGCCTTGCACGCAGTTATGAAGATGGCAAAGGAAAGATGGTCAATAAAAACGTAGGGCTGGAGCTCACCTATGATGGCATGCTGAAAGGGGTCAGTGGCAGGCGCCTGGTGCGCCGGATATCCGGTGGCGCAGTAGTGCCCGTAGAAGGTTCTGAGACCGAGCCTGAAAACGGCCGAGATCTGTTGACTACGCTTGATATCAACATGCAGGATATTGCGCAACAAGCCTTGATGAGGATGATGGTGCAAAATGAAGCCACCAGTGGCACCTGCATTGTCATGGAAGTATCCACCGGGAAGATAAAGGCCATGGCCAACCTGGGCAGGCAGAAAGACGGCAGCTACTTCGAGGATCTGAACCATGCAATTCGTCGCTCTGAACCGGGATCCACCTTCAAGCTTGTCACCCTCTTGTCTTTGCTGGAGGATAAGTTCCTCAGTCTCGAAAGCCAGGTGGATCTGGGGAATGGAGTCTGGCGGGTCGGCAATAGGACTGTATATGACAGTGAACGGCATGGCAGGACATTGGTCTCTGTCAAGCAGGCATTCGAGCTGAGTTCTAACGTAGGTATGGCGAAGCTCGTCAGCGCATACTACGGAAGGACGCCGGAAAAATTCATCAGCCATATCCGAAGCCTGGGGTTGGATTCGTCGACCGGCCTCGGCCTGATAGGTGAATCCAAATCAACGATCATCTCTCCGAAAAGCCCTTCATGGAACGCCACAACCCTTCCCTGGATGGGATTTGGTTACAGCATATCCATCACGCCGCTCCATACCCTCATGTTATACAACGCCGTTGCAAATGGCGGGAAGATGATGAAGCCCTATCTCGTCAATGCCATTTTAAAAGATGGCAACCCGGTCAAGTCATACGAACCGGTGACTTTGCGTGAACAAATCTGCGACAAGGCGACCCTTGCCCTTCTTCGGGAAAGCCTCGAAGGGGTTGTCACCAAAGGAACGGCAAAGAGTCTCTGGACGCCATACTACAATCTGGCAGGAAAGACCGGTACCGCCCAAGTGGCCAATGGCTCAAAGGGATATACGAGCCATATCTACCAGTCATCCTTCGCCGGATACTTTCCTTCAGAAAACCCACGCTATTCCTGCATTGTGGTGATCGTGAACAAACCATTCGCCAAGAAATATTACGGCGGCGTAGTCGCCGGTCCGGTCTTTAGAGAGGTCGCTGATAAGATCCATGCGATGGACATCGAGGCGCAGCCATTTTACAATGCCCCGAAACAAGCCGATACCGCCAGTTTTGCATGGAGCGGATGGCGCAGGGATTTCAAATCGGTGGCGGCCGCCTTTAGCATGTCGAATGCCGATTCTGCCGGAAATGGCAGTTGGGGGGTATGGACAAATGCGCAAGATCTTTCGGTCGTAAGGCCTTTGTCACTTGACAAGGGGCTGATGCCGGAAATGACAGGTATGGGTCTGAAGGATGCGATATATCTCCTGGAGAATATGAAGCTGAAAGTATTGTACACAGGTACGGGTAAGGTCAGGGCGCAATCGGTCCCTGCAGGGACAAAAATTGCCCAAGGGCAGGTCGTGTCGCTGGGGCTGCAGATGGCAAGATAAGCTTGCAATGATCTGGGAACAATGGAAATTTTTGAAAGCGGACTGAAAGTTTACAAAAAAGAAGGGTTGAAGAATGGCGCTGCTGCATGACATATTATACAACGTCCGACTTCGTTCGGTGTCCGGGAGCACTGCCGTAGAGGTGGGTGGAGTCCACATCGATTCAAGGGAAGTGGAAGCCGGCGGTTGTTTTATTGCCATCAAGGGCTCCATGATCGACGGTCATGCATATATACCAGTGGCAGTGTCAAAAGGCGCCACCGTGATCGTGTGCGAGAAGATGCCTGCCGAGATGACACCCGGTGTGACATATGTCTGCGTAGAGAATACGGCCATAGCATCGGGATACATCGCGCATGAATTCTACGGAAGACCATCCGAGCGGATCAGACTCATCGGTGTCACGGGGACCAACGGAAAAACTACGATTGCGACGTTGCTCTACAAGTTGTACACCGAACTCGACCATCATTGCGGATTGATCTCAACGGTTCAGAACCAGATAGGAACGGAGATCGTTCCAGCATCTCATACCACACCGGACGCCGTGAGCCTCAATAGATTGCTTCGCCGAATGTCGGATGCAGGATGCTCCCATATTTTCATGGAATGCAGCAGCCATGCTATCCATCAGCACAGGATCGCAGGACTGCACTTCGCGGGGGCCATCTTCAGCAATATCACTCATGATCACCTGGACTACCACGGGACTTTCGACGAATATATCCGTGTGAAGAAATCATTCTTCGACAGTCTGGCATCCGATGCATTCGCCATCTCTAACCTTGACGATAAGCGGGGTACCGTGATGCTGCAGAATACCGCTGCTGACAAGTTTTATTACAGCCTGCGTTCCATCTCCGATTTCAAGGGTCGGATACTGGAGAATAGCCTGGCAGGTCTGCAGATGCTGATCAACGAACAGGAAGTGCAGTTCAGGCTCATCGGCGAGTTCAATGCCTACAATCTGTTGGCCGTTTACGCTGCCGCAGTGTGTCTCGGTGAAGACCGGCAGGAAGTGCTTCGGGTCATGAGTAAGCTGCAGGGTGCTGAAGGACGCTTCGATGCCATCCTCTCTCAACGGGAAAGGATCATCGGCATCGTGGACTATGCACATACCCCTGATGCATTGCTCAATGTGCTTGCGACCATCAGGAAGGTAGCCAATGCGGGGGAGAAGATCATCACCATCATCGGTTGCGGTGGCAATCGTGACAGGACCAAACGGCCGTTGATGGGGGAAGTCGCCTGTACCCATAGCGACAGGGTCATCTTCACGTCAGACAATCCGCGTGACGAGGATCCCGGTGCGATCATCCGGGAGATGGAAGGCGGCGTAACGGTGAACCATAAACGAAAATTCATATCCATTCCTGACCGGCGTGAAGCGATAAAGACCGCTGTGAGTCTGGCCAGTAAGGATGACATCATCCTGCTAGCCGGAAAGGGACATGAGAAATATCAGGAAGTGCGGGGTGTGAGGGTCGCGTTCGACGATAAGCAGGTGTTGACGGAGATGTATGAGGCGATGGGTAAATAAGGTGAATGTCGATTGGTGCGCCGTGGAGTGTGGAGAGAGGAGTGCGAAAGGATTTTCTTTTTATACGGTATGATGGCAGAATGTAATTCAAAATAGATTCTAAAACCATGTTGCATCAACTCTTCCAATGGCTGGCCGAAGAGGGCGTCAGGTTCCCAGGGAGCAGATTGTTCCAGTTCATCACCTTCAGGGCGATGCTGGCGATATTGCTTTCTCTGTTGATCACGCTGTTCATTGGGAAGAGGATCATTGAGTTCCTTAGGACCAGGCAAATCGGGGAGAGTGTACGGGAGTTAGGGTTGGCAGGAGAACACCTCAAGAAGGGCACGCCGACAATGGGTGGCGTGATCATCCTATTGGGCATACTCATTCCAACGCTTCTTTTCGCAGATATCAGCAAGGTGTACATCCAGCTCGTGATACTAAGCACGATATGGCTGGGCTTGGTGGGTTTCATAGATGACAGCCTGAAACTGCGTGCAAAGCGACTCATTCAGAAGGGTGGTGGGACCTATCAGAAAAGCGACAAAGACGGCTTAGCCGGTTGGTCGAAGGTCATGGGGCAGATCGGACTGGGGTTGATCATCGGGGCGACACTCATCTTCAGTGATGACGTCAAAGTATACAGAGAGTATTCGGGTGTCATTAAGCCTGAAAAATCCCTGAACGTGGAGTTCGAAGGCAAAACCCGATATTTCGTAGCAGCGGACGAGCCCGTCACGACTATTCCTTTTGTCCGAGGCCATGAGTTCAACTACGCAAAACTCCTGCCGAAGGCCCTGCGGGAGTACACCTGGGTGCTGTACATCCTGG
>CAJBPC010000794.1 GCA_903957405.1 uncultured bacterium
AACGGCACGACGCCGTTGTCAGGAACAACCGGTACGTTGATCAATATGAACAAGCCGGGAAATGCCGCCACTGCCAATGCCAAAGGGTATGATTTCTGGAGTGCCGTCGCGAGTGCAGGGGCCTCGATCTGCTGGTACCGGCAGGGGACGCCCCAAGGTGTTTGGTCGCAGCTGGAAAGCACCATCGCAGCGGGAGCCTTCAACAGCAACCAGGCTTATCTGCTCTATATCCGCGGGCCTCGCAGCAGTACCTATTCCACCGGCACGACCAGCGCGCCCACGACGCTTCGTCCAACGGGCACGCTGAAGCAGGGTGATTTCAACATCGCCATTCCCGCGAACACAGGCTTCAACCTGATAGGAAATCCGTATGCTTCTCCACTTGATTTTGATAAGGTGTACAACAACCCCGGTAACAGCGCGGTCATTAAGCGTCAGTTCTGGGTGTGGGATGCATCCCTCGGGGACGGCGGAAACTATAAGCTCATCAAGTACCTGAATGGACAGTATGTCGAAATGCCTTCCGGAGCACCGACCAGTCTCACGCTGATACAGTCCGGTCAGGGGTTCTTTGTGGAGTCGCTTGTATCCACGGGGGGGAATCTGCTGATCCGTGAAAGCAACAAGTCCCTGACAGCACCCACACCTGCGAATGTACTCTTCAGCAGGATCCGGATGAAACGGCTGGATGTGAATCTGACTCAGCGGCAGTCGGATGGATCGGATCTCCTGATGGATGGGGTGGTAACGGTCATGGATACACGATATCATATCGGTCCTGTGGATGCGGATGATGTGATGAAGCCTGTGGCGACGGACGGGCACCTCTCCATCAAACGCGGGAATGCCTCGCTGATGCTTGATGCAAGGCCGGTGGTGGACAAGGCCGACACGATGCAGCTGGAGATCCGTGACTTTGGTCGGCAGTCTGGTCATTTACGCTTCCGTGCGGAGGAGATGTCTGACTTCTGGGGTAAGGCATGGCTCAGGGATGCATACCGGAATACGCTGACGCCGGTCCGTCTCGACGGCAGTGAGACCGTGGTCTCGTTCAACATCGATGCGCATGCGGCATCCGCGGCTGTTGATAGGTTCAGCGTGATACTCGCGGCAGATGCTTTGGCATCGGGACAGTCAGCGGAATCAACCGGTCCGGGCAAGGTGAAGGTCTATCCGAATCCTGTCATCGGAAGGGTGGTGAACATGAGTTTCGAAGAAATGCCTGCCGGCCTGTATCATGTGGAATTGATCAACTCACTGGGTCAGCTGGTCATGCGAAGGGAGTGGAAACACGGAGGCGGCACATTCATGAAAAGGATGACGATTCCATATGATGCGGTGAGTGGAATGTATCATCTGCGCTGTATAAAGGATGGCAAGTTGATCACGCATGAAAGCCTGATCGTGGAGTAGTATGGACAATCGGGATGCATGAGGGCTGCTGCAAAGCGCGACATGGCGGCAGCCCTCAAAAGATAATGAATGAGGATACAGAGGATAATGAAAGGATACAAAGAAATCGTGTAATGATGGTTGAACATACCCTGCTTAATTTCATCGCAGAATACCATCATTCAACAAGCCCGTGCACCACAAGGCATCAAAGAGACCACAGCAAAATATTTGTGGAGTGCTCACTACCAATATCCCTTCTCTTTCCAGAGAGGGGAGTTGGGGTGGGATGAATGGATTTATTGACCGATCGGTATAGCCCAATATCCAATTTTTTTTGAAAAACCAAATATCCAATCATGAAACCACAGAAAGCGAGATCGCTCCTGACAGCAGCGCTATTGTTCACGTTTATTTCTTTGAATGCACAACCCGGTGACGATTTGCCTCCCACTGACGGCGGACCCGGGTGTTGCGATACAGGTCCGGATGGTCCTGATAATGGTGGTGGGACAGATGTTCCTTTTGATGGTGGCATTTCAGTGATTCTTGCCGCCGGCGTCGGATACGGCATCAAAAAAGCGCATGACATGCGCATGAAACGCAAGGAGATATGATCCACGAAAAAATGATCCAACCGGGAGGCATCTCTTCATGGAAGAGGTTGGTTTCGCTGGAGGTGTTCTCATTCCTTAAAGCGGCTGTGTTGATGTTCTTCACATGGAAGATCGTCTATGCGCTCGTACTGCAACCTTCGGAAATACCCGACGGCTGGTTGGTGCGCAGTGTGGCTTCATCTACCACGATGCTATTGAATGTCATTGACCGGCAAGACCGTTTCTCGGTCATTCATGCCAGGCGACAGCAGGAAAATAAATCGAAGGGTTGGGAGCCGCATTCTGTTATTTTTCAAAATGGTAAACATGCGGTGCTAGGCATACATGCGCCCTGCAACGGACTTGAATTCATGGTTCTTGCGGCTGGCTTCATCATCTGCTTTCATGGTCCGGTACTCAGGAAGATGATCTATGTTGTTTTAGCAGTGGTTGGAGTATTCACGCTCAACATCATTCGATGCAGTCTGTTGACGGAGATTTCTTTGCATCATCCTATCCATTTCGATTTCGTGCACAAGTATCTGTTCAACATCGCTGCTTACGCATTCATTTTCTTATTATGGATGTCATATGTCCCTGAACCAGCAGCAGAACCGGTTGTAAAAGATGGTAATTGATCATCATGAATTTTGATCATATTTATTTTTTCACATGAAAAAGGCCATGCATCAGCAAGGCCTTTTTCATGTGAAAAAATCTTTCAGTGAAGTTCATTCCAGAGACCTGAGTTTTGAGCGGCTCTCAAATTGTTCTCCAAATAGAAACCCGAGTGATATGCCGAATGCATGATTGCGCCAATCGGCATCCGGAGTGTTATCGAGGTTCGACAATCCCCGCAGGTAGTTCACGCCGACCAGCAGTCCGAAATCAGTTTTATATCCAGCCAGGAAATTGATTCCGAAATCGAAGCGTCGCACCTCATCCTCATCACTGCCTATTCCCGTGTCGACAACCGTACCGTTCGTTTTCGAATTCACATCCAGGTTGAAACCCAGGTTCGGTCCGGCTCCGATGAAGAATCCGTTCGACTTGTACACGAGGTTCAGCGGGATGTCGAGGGATATGAACCGCACTTTTGTTTCTACACTGTCATATTTGAGTCTGGTGCCTTTACCCTGAATAAGAACATGCGGCTGGAAGCTGAAATGTTCCGATGCTGCGAAGTCGGCTATGAGGCCTGCGTGGAAGGTGGTCCAAGTCTTCTTATGGTTGTCGACCTCTGGCTGGTTGGACGAGACGTGGGCGAGGTTCACTCCGCCTTTCACCCCGAACTGCATCTGGGCCGAGGCGGGGATGATGGCAAGGGAAGCCGCAATGGCGATAATGTGTTTTTTCATGGTTTCATATTTTAAGATGATGCATAAGCCCTTTTGCGTGTCTTGAATGTGATTTGAGCAGGAATGCAATTGGGGGTTCATGACCGGTCGGCTGAGTGGCGATGCCGGCATCCGCGTGATGGCAAGATCTTTTGCGCTGGTTCTGAAAGCAGGAAATGCCCTGCCCGCAGTGGGAGGGCAGGGCATTTCAATTTTCCGGATTACTTCACCTGGATGGCGCGGGTCATCAGCTTCCGTCTGGCTTCTTCTTTTTTTGGAATGGTCAGTTTAAGGATGCCGTCCTCGTAATGTGCATCGATCTTTTCATGGTTTGCATCATCCGGAATCGAAAAACTTCTGGAGAAGGAGGAATAGCTGTATTCCTTTTTAGAGAATTTTTTCGACTGTTCCTCCTTGCTGCTTTCTTTTTCTGAAGAGACGACCAGCGTGTTGCCCTCGACGTCGACCTTGAAATCATCTTTCTTCATTCCCGGCGCCGCCATGGTCAGCTGGTAATTGTTATCATCTTCTGCGATGTTGACGGCAGGCACCGTAAGCCTCGCTTCAGGAAACAGATGTCCGTTGCCGATCCATTCGTTCCATGGGGTGAGGAAATCATCGAAAATCCCGGGCCGGAAAATACTCAACGGCCTTGCTAACTGTTGTTTGAGCATAGGTAAGCTTTTAGGTGATAGAATGAATGACACCACAAAGCTACTATGCCTACACAGTCAGTGCATTGCAGGATTGAAAGCATGGCCTCCATGCTTGTGATTATGTAAAAACGGAGATCTTCTTAGCATATGAACAAACGATGTCCAGATCGACGCCGTAAGCGGTGTGCAACGCGCAGGAATGTCATTTCAGCAGGTCTTCCATGTTGCGATCGTCGCTGATCTTTCCCTTGAGTTCAAGCATGCGCATGTCTTTCGCATCCTGTAGGAATTCTGATGCGAAGATGAAGCTGTTGAGTTTTTCGTTCTTGCTGAAGATGATCTCCTTGTTGGAACCTTCCCACTCCTTGTAGCCCTGATACATGTAGAATATCCGGTCGCCGATCTCCATCACGCTGTTCATGTCGTGGGTGTTGACCACGGTGGTGATGTTGAATTCCATGGTGATCTCTTTGATGAGTCTGTCGATCACAAGGGATGTCTGTGGGTCCAGGCCGGAGTTCGGTTCATC
>CAJBPC010000795.1 GCA_903957405.1 uncultured bacterium
GCCAAGCGAGTCATTCACCTCCGTCCGCACCCATGAGTTGCTGATGGACAGTTACGACAGGGAGCGTCGGGGGCTTGCCATTCGGAAGATGTACAGGATTGCGGCTCCCTGGGTCAAGGAGAATCCGATCTTCATGCACCTGGTGAGCCGGAATGACGAAGAGGTCAGGCGTGCCATCGACCAGTGCGCGGAGACGGGTTACGAGGCTTTGATCCTCAGTTTTGGAAGTCACCTGGATATGGAAGACAGTTCCGCTGAGAACATATCGCGTTGGAAGTCGCTTGCCGACCTTGCCCATTCAAAGCAGGTGCTCATCGGCGGGTATTCACTCTTCAGCTCCCGCCGCATCAGTGACGAGGATGATGTCATCGACCCTGTCAGCGGCAAGCCCAACGTCGCCGCTTTTTTCGGTCATGCCCCCTGCATGGGCAGCCACTGGGGGTTGGCATATCTGGAAAAGCTGAAGCGGTTCTTCGCGCAAACGGGTTTTGACCTCTTCGAAAACGACGGCCCCTATCCCGGGGATCTATGCGCATCCGTCAAGCATCCCGGCCATGAGGGATTGCATGATTCGCAGTGGCGGCAGATGGAGCTTCAAAAAGGACTTTACCGTTGGTTGCATGAGCGTGGCATTTATATCAACGCACCCGATTGGTATTTTCTTGACGGGACGAATAAGATCGCGATCGGATATCGGGAGACGAATTTCTCCCTCTCGAGGGCGCAGCAGAAGATTTTGAACCGGCAGAATATATTCGACGGACTTTGGGAAAAGACACCTTCGATGAGTTGGGGGTTCGTACCCCTGGTGCGCTACCAGGGTGGGGGACCGGAAGCCGTATTGGAGCCGCTTTCAGAACACCTGGCGGATTATGAGCAGCTCATGTTCCAGTATTACGGTTCGGGGGTGCAGGCATGTTACCGAGGACCACGGCTCTATGATACAGAGGTTACGAAGCAGAAGGTGATCCAAATGGTCCAATGGTACAAGCGGTACCGGGATATCCTGAATGCCGACATCATCCACCTCCGCCGTGCGGACGGCAGGGATTGGGATGGCATCATGCATGCCGACCCGTTACAGAGAAATCGTGGTTTTCTACTGCTGTACAACCCCTTGCAGGAAGCCATCACCCGGACCATTTCAGTACCGCTTTACTACACCGGGTTGACCAAGTCGGCCATGATACGGGAAAAAGAGGGTGTCACCCGGCGGTATCTGTTGGATGAAAACAAGGTCATGCAGCTGACCTTCAGCCTGCCTCCGGGTGGTTATACTTATTTTGTGATCGGGAAAGAATAGATGAAAGCCCGTTGCGTATTTCGGCGAAGCTTGCATGAAGGAATACGCGCATCCACTCACGGGGATAATCTAAAAAAGGGTAGCGTTCCCGAAAAACGCTTCCCATGGTTCGCTGTTGAAGGGTTTCGGGCCCTGGTTAGCAACAGCTTTATCTATAATATTTGTATCAGTCTTGAGCCGGTTGTTGGTCCTGCAACAATATTGGGGTGTCACCATTTTGGCGAATGGTCAATTTCCAAAGAGGATTCCCATCATCGGCAACGGCATTCACGATATTGATCGCACCATCATAATTCAGATCCAGTTGTTTCATCACCCATTTTAAATATGAGGGTGGTGGAAGACATGCAGATACTATATGGCCGCGTACGTAGGTGTTTGACACAATTTGCCAAGTGACAGACTCCCAATTGACTGGGTAAAAGTCTTCTGCCTGTAACATGTAGCAAAAGTAATGGGATACTTTTTTCCTTAATTGGTGAAAA
>CAJBPC010000796.1 GCA_903957405.1 uncultured bacterium
AGGGGCTTATGGCAGGAGATGGCAAGCCATGCCCAGGCGATCATGTGTATGCTCATCTTCATTTTGATTCCATATGTCTGTTGGAAGGACCTATCAGATCCCAAAGATTTCCGTAAAGGTCGGAGAAGACGGCCACGCGGCCATAGGACTCGTCAATAGGTTCTCTGACGAAGGTTACGCCCCGTGACCGGTAGATGTCATAGTCACGGTCGAAATCATCGGTATGCAGGAACAAAAATACCCGGCCACCTGTCTGTTGACCGATGGCTGCCCTTTGTGCATCGGTCGCTGCGCGGGCAAGGAGCAGATGGCAACCATTTCCGCTGCCTCCGGGCTTCACCCGCACCCAGCGCTTTGCATCAGACAACTGCGTGTCTTCCACAAGTTCGAATCCGAGCACCCCGGTATAGTACAAAATGGCTTCGTCATAGTCCCTAACCACTAAGCTGATATTTGCCAGGAATTGATGCATATGATCGTATTGATGCAATGGGTTAAAAGTAAATATAACGGACCCAAGCGGGATAATCATCCAATGTTTATAGGAATGTTCAAACGGCATACATTTGGATGGTCATGGAAAATACATTCGACGTCTTTGATACGGAAGCGTGGAAACGAAGGGATGCCTTCCGTTTTTTCAGCACTTTCGACGACCCTTTTTTCAGCATCTGCACCCAAATCGATGTCACCAGCCTGCTTCGGCAAAGCCGGGAGATGCATGCACCCTTCAGCCTCGTACTGCTGCATCGGGCGATGGAGAAGGCCAACAGCATCGAGGCCTTCCGTCTTCGCATCGTCAATGGTCAGGTGCACCGGTACCATTGCATTCGTCCTGCCTGCACCATCCGGCGGGAAGATGAAACCTTTTTCTTCTGCTATTTTGAATTCGAAGAAGGCATGTCGGTCCAAGCCTTTGTGGAAAAGGGCATGCTCGCCATCGAACACCAGCGGAACCTGCCGGGGATGGGTGACAGAAGCTCGGAACAGGGTGTCATCCACTTCTCCATACTGCCTTGGACCTCATTTACCGGCTTGAAGCATGCACGACACTCGGCCTTCTCCGACAGCATTCCGAAAGTCGTCTTCGGCAAATATTTCGAATCGAATGGAAGGATGAAACTGCCGGTATCGCTCGATGCACATCACGCTTTGATGGATGGTTGGCATGCGTCCAAATTCTTCGAAGGGTTGGAGCAGCCCTCATCCGAATGACAGCAAAGCCGCCATGGGGCCGCAATATCCAGTATCAGGCATAAGCACATTTTGCAAGATGCCTTTGCTTTATTTCCCCATATCTGAGAAACATGCCGGCAGATCCGGGGTTGATATGAATCGAAGGGTCTTGGTGTAATTTCAATGTATGATGATACAGTTCAGGTCTTTCCTGTCTTTTCTGCTCTATTCCAACCTTTTCATTTCAGGGGTTGCGGCAGCGATGGTATGGAGGACGATCTGTCTGTGGAATATCCATTCCGTAAAAGGGATCATTTTTTTTGTGTTTCTGTCTTCGATGACTGTGTATCTGCTGCACAGCTTATGTTCCGACGATGGATCTGATTCCCCGCGCGCGCAATGGAACAGACGCAACAGGCGCTTGCTTAGGGTCCTTTTCATCACGAGTTTCATTTTCCTCCTCCG
>CAJBPC010000797.1 GCA_903957405.1 uncultured bacterium
AGTAGTCTTGAATTATTCTTCGATTCCAGCCACAACGATAAGTACTGGAACACAATCGGAAATCTCCAGTTTGGGCACCTTCACCCTTGGTTCCGGAAACATCACTACCGACCCGTTGTTCCGAAACAGTGTCACGGGGGATTATCGACTCACGTCGGCGTCGCCTGCTGCCGACGCCGGTAGTGATGGGTACAACGCTACAACGACAGATTTGCGCGGGCTTTCTCGCAAGCTGCTCAAGACGAATGCTTCGACGGCGGGAACGATCGACATGGGTGCTTATGAATTCCATTCGGTTACGGATGTCAACAAGTCATGGACTGGGGCGGTGAGCAACCTGTGGAATGTGGCCGGTAACTGGAGCGACAACACCGCGCCGCATGCGAACGACATTTTGGAGATACCTTCCGGAACGCCGCAACTCAACGTGGACTTCACAACCGACCGCTCCGTCACCTTCAGCGGCACCAGCACCTTTACGCTTCATCCGACGACCGGTTTCAGCGTCGGTACCACCGGCACGCTGGCCTTTGGCGGAAGGCCCATTACCCTCAAGAGTGACGCCACAGGCACCGCGCGCATCGGCCAGGCACTGGGGACGATCTCCGGAGCCACAGCAGTGACCGTGGAACGGTATCTTCCGGCTGGTCGTAAATGGAGATTCCTCGCCGCTCCGCTTATCGGATCCACCAATACCAGCATCTTTTATAACTGGCAGAACAACGGCAACGCCACCTGGCCTACTACAGCCACCGGCGTGGAAATATGGGGTCCTCTGGGCTCTGCGAACCCGGCTGGCGGCAACGGCCTGTCGGTCG
Organism: uncultured bacterium; assembly: GCA_903957405.1. Lineage (GTDB taxonomy): Bacteria > Bacteroidota > Bacteroidia > Chitinophagales > Chitinophagaceae > Pollutibacter. Next base: position 819 of record CAJBPC010000797.1, read on the forward strand.
GTCCGCACCCGTCCATGCGCAGCTACGACGCCACATGGCAGGGCATCACCAACACCAAGACCACCGAGCTGTTCAACGCGACCACCAACAACGGCTTCGCGCTGTTCCTAACTGGTCCGTACAATAACGGAAGCACAGCTTATATCGGTGGTCCCGGCAACCTGCCCAACGGCATCGCCAGCACCCTCTCGGCCACGGGTACTTTGATAACGGGGACGCATACGAAGAGCCTAACTGCGACCGCTGTAGGGCAATATTTCTTGATTGCGAATCCTTACGCATCGCCGGTGAACCCGGCTTCATTTACCAGTGAAGGCACGATCAACCGAACCAATCTGGATAATACTTTGCACCTGTGGGACGCAAAGCCGGGGGGCACCAATGGTCTGGGTCGATATGTCTCATTCAGTATTTTCCCGCCTTCTTATTCCAATGGAGGGTCTGGTACCGGCTATGTTGACAATACCGTTCAGATACAGAGTGGACAAGCTTTTTTTGTGCGGGCTACTGCGGTGGGGGCAGCCAGTTTGGTGTTCCGGGAAACGAGCAAGGGCAGTCTTACAAACCTCGACATGATGGGCAATGGCGATCCGGTCAGCATCCCATCGATGCGTTTTCAGTTGTGGCAGGATACGGTGAATTATGACGGGGCTGTTGCTTTCTTTCACGCCAAGGCTTCTAAGGGATTTGATGCCATGGACGGCTTGAAGCTGTTGAACGGCTCCGACAACCTTGGCTTCCGCCGCGATGGAAAAACGCTGGTATTCGAACATCATCCGGTCCTGGGGGCAACGGACACCTTGTTTTTACAACTCAGTCAAATGCGTCAACAACCATTTAGGTTGACGATCGAGGCGGTTGGGTTGCCGCAGAGTGAGGGGCTTCGCGCTAGATTGATCGATCGGTTTACAGGTCGAGAAACGGACATCGATCTTGGTGGTCGTACAGAGATGGATTTCACGATTGGGGCTGACAGTGCCAGTTCGGGTGATCGCTTCATGGTTGTGCTGGGTGGCGTAACGGGCGGCATTACACCCACACCGGAGCTTGCCGATGTATCAGGCCTCCGTGTATATCCCAATCCGCTTGCTGGAGCGGGAACAGTGAAGGTATCCCTTGCCGGACGCAAGGCGCCGCTAGACCTCCGGGTAATAGATGCCTTGGGGCGGACGGTGTGGTTGCGATCTTCGGTCGGGACGGCTCTCGGTCAAGTGGAGATTGATATGGCGGGTCTCGCTGCCGGTGTCTATCACTTGATATTGACGGATGCTACGGGTGGACAAACGGTCTCCAAGATCCTAAAGCAATGATGTCCGGTCAACAAATCTCGGTATTTACAAAAAATAAAAACATGTCACGTCACATACGAACCATCTTATCATCTTTATCCATCTGTGCTTTGTTGTTGGTGTCCTTGTCTGTCGTCGGCCAGGGGCTTGAAGATCCGTCGGAGCTTGATCCGGCGGTACCTGTCGACGGGGGTATCTCCTTACTGCTGGCAGTGGGTGCGGCTTTGGGGGGGCGTCGACTTATGAGGAAATCCCCGAAAGAAGCGAAGAAATGAGCAGCCCGGTGAGTGGGAAATACAGGATTTTCATGCGGATAGCGCGGATTTTCCTTTGATTCGAGTCGGACCTTCGAGCAAAAGGCATCCATGTCGAATCCGCGAAAAGATCGTACGTTCAAGCAGATTTTCCATCATCATCCGCGTTCGCTCATTCACCTGCTGAATGCGTTTCTTCCGCTGTCCGTTCCCATAGAATCGATCGAATATATGCCGGAGGAATTGCAGGCTGAAACCGATGGCTACTACATGTCTATCGTGGATGTGCGTTGTCGTGACCGTTTGGGTCGGCATTTCATCGTAGAAATGCAGATTCAGAAAACGGCACATTTCGAGCAGCGCGTGATGCTGAATGCATTTCGATTGTATACCAGGCAGATGTTACCGGGCGGTAGCTTGTCAGACCTTAAGCCTGTCTACGCATTATGTTTGTTGGACTATATCATGTTCCAAGGACATCCTGATTGGATTCACCATGTGGAGCCCAGGACAAGGGGGTTACCCAGCACCCCTGTCGATGGAGTATCGGTTACTTTTGTGGAAATAAAAAAATGGCAGGAATTTGATAACTTAGATTTGGGAAAACACGAGAATGCGTGGATGTTATTCTTCACCCAACCTGAAAAAGTCATGGAAGTCTTTACACCTGAACAACGCGAGGAATTGGACGAACTCATCGTCGCCGTCAATGCATGGGATCTGACCAAATACACGGAGAGGGAGTTGCTGATCAAGGATAGGAAGATGGACAGGATGCTATCCCACGAGATGGTCGTAAGCCATCTTATGGAGGAGGGGAAACAGAAAGGGTTAGAGGAAGGACTGCAGGAAGGACTGCAGGAAGGACTGCAGGAAGGAATGCAGCAAGGAATGCAGCAGGGAATGCAGCAAGGAATGCAGCGGATGCTTGAAGCAATTACATTTCTTTTGAAGCACCCGGAGACGTCGGATGACGAGCTTGCTGTTCGATTCGGCATCTCAGAGGATGTTTGTCGCCAGGCTCGATCGAGTCTACTGTTGTGATATCTGTCGTTGCTATTCCCTAAAAGCTGAATATGTCAATTGAACTTCTTGTTTGTTCAGAAAAAAAAGCCCGTGAAGCAAGAGGGAACCTTTCTGCTGCACGGGCTTGAAGTTTTATTTATCTGTTATTATGCATATTTGGTGACTCCGGGTACGGCTGCCTTATAGAAGCCATCGGCATTGGGGAGTAAAGGTGGTGCTGCCGCGAAGTCATAGGACGTAGGCTGCAGATTGATCCCTGAGTTGAGTGTCTTCTCAAAGTTCAGTACCTGCCCGGAATAAGTGGCCATACGCCCTAGGATCGAAGTCATTGAACTCATAGCCCCGTTGTAGGTATCGTCGAACTTGTATTCCCCTTTCGCGATCGCAGCGAATAGCTCGTCATGTTCTGTTTGGTAGGGGTTGTTCTCTGATTTCTTATCGAACTGGTAAAGGGGTTTTCCTTTATGGTCAAGTATCGACGCTTTCCCGCAAAGGATCTTTCCTTTTGTACCGACCAGTAGTTCATCCACTTTCGACATGGTGTTTTTAATGTGTCGGCACTGGCTGTTGAGTATCGATCCGTCGGCGTATTCGAACTCCACATAGTGATGGTCGAAGATCTCTCCGTTTTCCTTGCCCTTACGGACTTCGCGGCCGCCCATACCCTGTGCTTTGACGGGGTAGCCTCCTTTGAACCAGTTGATCACATCTATGTTGTGTATATGTTGCTCTGTGATATGATCGCCGCAGAGCCAAACGAAATAGTACCAGTTGCGCATCTGGTATTCCATTTCCGTCTGCGCCGGCTTGCGGGCATTCACCCATACCCCGTCGTTGTTCCACCAGGCCTGTGCGGAGGTGATGTCACCGATCAGGTCTTTCCGTTTGTATAGCTCGCGGTATGAGTTCTGGTAGTGGCGTTGCAATCCAACCACCACGTTGAGCTTTTTCTTTTTTGCTTCTTCCGCCGCATCAAGAACCCTTTTCACACCTGCCGGATCGGTGGCCACGGGTTTCTCCATGAAGATGTGTTTGCCCTGGCGTACCGCTTCTTCGAAATGGATCGGGCGAAAACCCGGAGGGGTCGTCAGGATCACGACATCCGCAAGGGCAATGGCTTCACGGTAGCCGTTGAATCCAACGAATTTCCTTTCTTCCGGCACATCGATCTTTTGTTTCACACTTCGGCCCCCATCAGCATTCTCGTCAGAATTGAGTGCCTTGTAGCAGTTGTCGATCCTGTCGCGAAACGCATCTGCCATGGCGACGAGTTTCACGTTCTGTTTGGTGAGCAGGGCCTGCATCGCGGCACCGGTGCCCCTTCCGCCACATCCGATCAACGCGATCTTGATCGTATCATCCGCACCGGAGAAAAAATTAGCATTCGACACCAGCGGTGCAGCCATCAGACCTCCTGCGAGGATGGTCCCCTGGCGCATGAAATCCCGGCGTGAAGTTTGATTGGGAGCATTCATTTCTTTCATATTCAATCGTTGTTTTTTCGATGAGTTAGTTACCAAGATACAATGTATAAAATTTTTCGGCTTCTTCCTTCGTCGGCTGTATCCTTGGCCGCAGAATCCTAAATCCGACGAACATGCCATCCGTCAGCCACCAACGGCTTTTGGGAATCTGCGGATCGCGTTTGTTCCAGGAGGCATCCGACTTCGACCGGTATCCCGGGTTCAGCAGGCTGCTGCCATCAAGATACGAACCTCCACGCACACTGCGTGGATACCTCGACTGGGGTTTTATCAGCGGGTCGACGGGTTTCTCTCCGATCGTGGTGAAGTAGGCCGGATCGTACTGGTCGATGGTCCATTCTGATACATTGCCAAGCATGTCGTACAATCCCCAGGCATTCGGTTTCTTTTGCCCGGCTTTTTGGTATTTGGCTTTGCTGTTCGCGGAGTACCAGGCGTACTGGCCGAGAAGTTTCGGATCATTACCGAAAGGATAAAGCGTCGTCGATCCAGCCCGACAGGCATATTCCCATTCGGCTTCTGTCGGTAGCCGGTAGAAAACCCCTGTCTTGCGGTATAGCCAGCGACAAAACATCATCGCAGCATCCACGCTCATGCTGTTGGCAGGATAACCGCCATCCCTGCCCATTCCCCAGCTGAGG